>JAHDRO010000059.1 GCA_018433265.1 Bacteroidales bacterium | reverse complement strand
TTTCAGGATCTATTCTTATTTCTTCTGCTTTGTTTGTTATTTCCTCTTCAATATCTTTTAGTTCTATCCTGCAAGTTTCTATTCTGTCAGCTAACGAGGCAACAATTTTATAATCATTTGCTAATTTGGAACATAAAGTTGCAGCTTCTTTAAGATTTTGCAGAACTGAAGTTTCTGATCCTTCAGGGGATATCAGATTTGAGATAGTAAGAAGTGAATTTTTTATTGACTCTGCATTATTTAATAGAAGTTGTTCTTCTTCAAGTTCTTCAAGTTCTCCGGGAGAAAGTCTGGCTTCTTTGAGCTGGTTGAGCTGGAATTTAATGTAGTCAGATTCTGACTCCTCTTTTTCAATTTTAGACTTAAGGGAATTATAATTATGTGTCAGCTCGTTAAGCAGCTCATAATCTTTTTGGTACTCTGACAAAAGTTGCCAATTTTCTGCATATGAGTCCAGTACTGAAAGTTGAAAATCAGAATCAGCCAATAGAAGATGTTGGTGCTGCGCATGAATATCAATAAGTTTTTCAGAAAGTTCTTTAAGAGTTGAAGCTGACACAGGTTCATCATCTACAAATGATCTTGATTTTCCGTTATGATTGATGACTCTTCTAAGGGTTATCTCTCTGTCAGCATCGATTTGGAATGTGGCTTCAACGATGCAGTTTTTATCTCTGTTTTTCAAAATGGATGGATCGGCTTTGCCACCAAACAAAAGTGAAATGGCTCCCATCAGAATAGACTTACCTGCGCCGGTCTCACCTGTTATAATGATAAATCCTTCCGGGAAATCAATTTCCAGATTCTCTATTAGAGCATAATTTTCAATAGAAAGAGATTTTAGCATTCAGGCAATCTCTCAATATAATTTACAATATCAACAGCTACCAGTTGTTTTGATTTAATGTTGAAATCTTTGATTGAACCTTTTATGTCAATGATGGAGATTTTATTGGTGTCGGTTCCAAAACCGGCACCTTCGTCTCTGAGAGAATTCAGCACTATGGCATCAAGATTCTTTTTGTCAAGTTTTGCAAAAGCATTTTGTACCTCGTTATCTGTTTCAAGGGCAAATCCTATATGGAGTGTACCTGGACGTTTAATTTTACCTAATTCGGCCGCAATATCCTGTGTTGGCTTAAGTTCCAAAATAAATTTATTATTTTTCTCTTGTTCCCGCTTTATCTTTGTTTCACTTCTCTTATTAGGGGTGAAATCTGACACAGCAGCGCACAAAACAACAATGTCAACCCCATTTTTGTATATCTCCATGGTTTGCTGAAACATTTCTTCAGAAGATGTAACATCTATCCTTTTGATAAGTTTGGAAGATGTGTTTAAGGAAGTGGGACCGCTGACGAGCAAAACTTCTGCACCTCTTGCAGCGAATTCTTCTGCAATTGCATATCCCATTTTGCCTGAAGAGTAGTTAGTGATGAATCTTACTGGATCTATCTCCTCTCTGGTAGGGCCAGCTGTGACTAAAATGCGTTTCCCGGAAAAAGAAGTAATTGGGCAAAGAATTTTTTTTATCTGTTCAACAATAATATCTGGCTCCTCCATCCTTCCTTTCCCTTCCAAGCCGCTTGCCAATTCTCCAGAAGATGGTTCAACTACAATAACTCCACGCTTCGAAAGAGTGCTTAGATTGTTTTGAGTAGCAGGGTGTTCAAACATATCAAGATCCATGGCAGGGGCTATCATAACAGGGCAGCGAGCCGACAAATAAGTTGTCAACAGCAGGTTGTCTGCAATACCTGAAGACATTTTTGCAATAGTATTTGCAGTAACAGGGGCAATAACATAGAGATCAGCCCATATCCCTAGTGCTATGTGACTGTTCCAACTGCCGTTTTGCGGGTCAAAATGGTCAACCAGTATAGGATTTTTTGTAAGGGTAGCCATGGTAAGAGGAGTAATAAAATCCTTGGCCATATCAGTCATAATCACTTTGACTTCAGCCCCTTCTTTAACAAGTGAACGAGCCAGTATAGCTGCCTTGTATGCAGCTATACTACCGGTTATACCGAGTAATATATGTTTCCCCTCAAGCATTATCAGCCTTCGGCAATTCTCACGTTTAAGCAGCCCTCTTCATACTCGGCAATTGCAATTAGAGTAGGCTTAGGCAATTTCTCATAATAGCGTGAGATCTCAATTTGTTCTCTATTTTCAAAAGTCTCTTCGAGAGTATCGGCAAAGTTGGAAAACTCCTTAAGTTTCTGATCCAGTTCCTGTTTGAGTATAGCAGCGATTTGATTGGCCCTTTTGGCAATAATCATAGTTGTTTCATAAACATTACCTGTCGATTCACAAAGTTTTGAAACGTCCCTTGTAATAGTATTGGTGGGAACATTTTTTTTAATATCCATATCTGTTTTTAATTTTTGTTTGTTATTTTCTGAGCTTCGGCAAACATCCCATCCAGCTCATTTCTGAATTTGGATTCAGGGAATTCGCTTATAAAATTGTAATAATCATCTATAAGTACCATAAAACGCTCCTTCTGCTTTTCAGGTATGCTATTGACAGCATATTTATAACTTGAACAGACAATATAATACATTATATCTTCACGGTACTGATTATCTGGGTTCTCCCTAAGTGTGTTCTTGAGAGCGTAACTTGCAGCCTTATAGTCTTCAAGGGTATAATATAACTTTGCTGCTTCATAACTTTTTCTGTCAAGTCTTTCCTGAAGGTCAACAAGCATATCGCGGCATCGTCTGAGATTGTTAGTATTGGGGTATTCATAGAGATATTCATTTATCGCAGCCATAGTCCTGAAAGTTGGAGTTTGATCAAGTTCATATCGGTATGTTCCATTGTAGAGGCATTCAATCCTCAGAAATTTAGCCTCTTCTGTAAAAGGACTTCTTGGGAAAACACTTACAAATTCATTGAAATTTGCTTCAGCATTAATATAATCTCCATATTTGTAGTTACTTAATCCAAGATAGAATTGAACAGTGTCATCCTGATCTGTCCCATTAACATATAATAGCAACTGTTCAAACAATTGCGCTGCTTTATAGTACTTTCCTTTGTCAAAATAAGTCATTGCTCCTTTGTACTTTTGCTGAATATCAGTAGAATTAAGCAGTGCCTCATAAGGAGATTTGCATGACGCAATCAATAATACGCACGTAGCGATAATTAATATAAGTTTACCCTGTTTCATAAATAACTTATTTATTTTCACAAAGGAATCTTTCTGCATCCAAGGCTGCCATGCAGCCAGAACCGGCAGCTGTTATGGCCTGTCGATAATTGGGGTCTTGTACGTCACCTGCGGCAAATACGCCGGGTACATTTGTTTTGCTGCTCTTGCCTTCTGTCACAATATATCCCTCTTCATTTGTTTTCACCCATTTGCTGAAAAGTTCCGAATTGGGATGGTGACCAATGGCAAGAAAGAAACCGTGGATGTCAATTCTCCTTTCCGAACCATTCTTATGAACAAGAATCGCACCATTCACGCCTCCTTGATCAGTTCCTGTTATCTCTTTTGTATTGTACTGCCAGAGAATTTCGATATTTGGAGTGCTTTTAACCCGTTCTTGCATTGTTTTGGAAGCTCTCAGCACATCTCTTCTCACAATCATGTATACTTTGCGACAGAGATTGGAAAGATATAAAGCCTCTTCGCATGCTGTATCACCGCCTCCAACAACTGCCACGTCTTTTCCTTTGTAAAAAAAACCGTCACAGGTGGCACAGGCAGATACTCCCTGACCTCTAAACTTCTCTTCAGATTCGAGGCCGAGATACTTGGCTGTAGCCCCGGTAGCAATTATCAATGTATCTGCAATGATTTCCTTTTCTTCGTCAATAATGAGTTTAAATGGTCTTTCAGTCAAATCGGCAGAAGTAACAAAACCCGAGCGAATATCAGCATTAAATCTAAGAGCTTGTTTTTTAAAATCCTCCATAAGTTCAGGCCCGGAAATCCCTTTAGGATAACCCGGAAAATTTTCGACCTCAGTGGTTGTTGTAAGTTGCCCTCCGGGTTGAATACCTTCGTATAGGACGGGGGAGAGATTTGCTCTTGAGGCATAGATTGCTGCCGTATAACCGGCAGGTCCACTGCCTATTATCAAACATTTGACACTTTCAGTGTTCATTGTGTGTTGAGAATTAATTATTCAGGTGGCAAATTTAACTAATTTTTTTCTTATGGCCATCTCACATCTTAATTCCCAGACCAGAAGAAGCGACATACACCATCTTGAAAGTAACATCCACCACAACATTCCTCCTACTGATGCAAGTAAAATGATATCCTCAAGGTTGCTGTGCGAGATAGCTATATGATGGTTGAGAAGGTCGATATCTTTCTTTGTAACCTTGCCGCTTTTATACTCTTCAATCATTACAGCTGCGCCATATGCAAGTCCAAGTGTGTTTGCAACAATCCACAAAAAGGAAGTCTTTGCGGGAAGCCCGAAAATAGCAAGAAAAGGACGCATTATTTTTGAGAGCCACCTGATAATTCCGAATTCTGACAGTATTTTTTGTAAAACAGAAAGCGAAAAGATAAGGACTGTCATTGTAAGGACAACTCTTAAAGTGGAAAAAAACCAGTCTTCAAGCATTTCTGTTAGAGAGACCTTATCTATTTGAGAGTGCTGGACATTACTTACAACTTCACCCGGCATTATGAGATTAAGCAAAAAAGCCAGAATAAAAGCAGACAGAGTTCTGATAATAACTATTCTGACTGCAGAAGACCCGGTCTTTTTTTGTACTGCAGTTTCAATGATCATGTTATGTGAACAAAGAACCATCACAGATAATATAGTGATGGCTCTTGTATCGAGATCAAGTGTGGCAATGACTGCTATTGCAGAATAGACGTTGACAAAATATCCTGTAACATATGCCAGCGCTGCTTCACCGGGAAGTCCAAATACATTGAAAAAGGGACTTATAAGTTGTGAAAACCATGGAAGAATGTTAAAATACTTGAGAATCAATATCCCAAGGGAGATTAACACAGTTATCTTAACCAACCAAATGCATGTTTTAAGCGTGGATGGAAGAACTTCCCGTATAGCCTTCAGCGTTCTTTCTCCGATAGTTCCTTCCAAAGTTTGGATGTTAGTAGTTGTTTTTCTTAGGTTCGAAAAATGCTTTAGGATGGTTGCAAGCAGGACAGTTTTCAGGAGCCTTTTTACCTTTATGAACATAGCCACAGTTTCGGCATTGCCATTCTATTTCTTCATCCCTTTCAAACACTTTGTCCTCTTCGACTCTGGCTAACAGTGTTCTGTAGCGTTTTTCATGTTCTGCTTCAACCTTTGAAATCATTTTGAAGGCAGTGGCAATTTGAGGGAATCCCTCTTCCATTGCAATATCTGCAAAAGCAGGATAAAGGTCGTGCCATTCTTCATATTCACCTGCTGCTGCAGCTGTAAGATTATCTTTTGTAGTTCCTATAACGCCGGCAGGGTAGGATGCAGTAATTTCTACCATACCTCCTTCAAGAAACTTGAAAAATCTTTTTGCATGCTCTTTCTCCTGTTCAGCTGTTTCTGCAAAAACATCCGCTATTTTTTCAAAACCTT
>JAHDRO010000145.1 GCA_018433265.1 Bacteroidales bacterium | reverse complement strand
TCGAAGGAATGAGTGAACACAGATATGTCTATGAAATGCTCTCTAAATTGATTTCGAAACAATAATCATATAATTATTAATGTAATGTCTAACTATAAATACAAACTTTCTTCTATTAAAGCTTTTGCCTTCGACGTAGATGGTGTATTCACTGACGGCAATGTGCTTGTAACTGATAGTGGGGACCTCCTCAGAAGTCACAATGCCAAAGATGGATTTGCAGTAAGAATGGCGTTGCTCAATGGTTATCCTGTTGCCATCATTACC
Organism: Bacteroidales bacterium; assembly: GCA_018433265.1. Next base: position 2,006 of record JAHDRO010000145.1, on the reverse strand, counting down.
GGTGGAATTTCCAATAGTATTCTCAAACGTTTTTATCAAATAGGAATTGACAAAGAGGATATTTATCTTGACTCACATCATAAAATTCCGGATTTTATTGATTTTTGCAAAAGGCACTCTTTTGATCCTGAAGAAGTACTTTTTATGGGAGATGATATTCCTGACATTGGGATACTTAAAGAGTGCGGTTTACCTACCTGTCCATCTGATGCAGTTAATGAAGTTAAGGAAGTTTGTGAATATATCTCACTTTACCCTGGTGGAAAAGGATGCGTAAGAGATGTGATAGAACAGGTTTTGAAGATTCAAGATAATTGGAATCCAAGTTCTGAAGCATATTCAGGTTGAGGAGGTTTAAAATGCTTAAAACACTGCTTGAAGGCAAAAAAATTATTTTAGCATCCTCTTCTCCACGCAGGAAACAGTTGTTGGACGGTTTGGATATCGAATTTACTGTTGAGGAAAATGGCAATATGTCAGAACAATTCGATCCAAATATGGATTTATATAAGATACCTGAACATATTGCCTTACTCAAATCAAAAGGATTCAAAAGAAAGTTGAATTATAACGAGTTACTTGTTACTGCAGATACAATGGTCATTTGCAATAATGAGATTATGGGAAAGCCCAAGGACAGATCAGATGCTTTCAAAATGTTGCAAAAACTTTCGGGTAACAAGCACACAGTTCTGACAGGAGTATGCATGAGAAATAATTATAAGATTAGATCATTTACATCCTCAACGGATGTCTTTTTCAGGCATATAAAAGATGAAGAGATAGAACACTACATCGACAATTATCTTCCATATGATAAGGCGGGAGCATATGGAGCACAGGACTGGATCGGACTAGTTGCTATTGAACGTATTGATGGATCTTTCTTTAATGTAATGGGTTTACCTGTTCAGAAACTTTATACAGAAATGGAAAGTTTCCTATCAGATAACTGAATACTTTCCTGAAACTTCTTTTATTATTCCTCTGTCAATCATGTCTCTCATAATATCAATAATGAGATCTGTCTCTTCCGGAAAATTTAATAATATCTCTTCCATTGATAGAGATTTTGCAGATAATTGTTGTCTGATCAATTTCTCAACAGTATTGTCTCCTTTTATGGAGAGTCTTGTGAAATCGTCCTTTCTTTTGAGACAAACATCACAAATGCCACATTTTTCAGCTCCAATTTCACCAAAATATTCAAGCAACATTTTGGACCGGCATTTTTCTTTGGAAGATGCATAGTCAATAATGGACTTTACTCTTTTTTCAAAATTTGCTTTTCTTTTTTTATAATTTTCATAGGAAAAAAGCAGTCCCCTGTTCTCAAGTCTCTCAACCTTTAAAATTAAAAGAGGAGATATTACAGAAGGGATATAACTAATGACATGCATTCTAGACAAAGTAATAAGATTGGCAGTAACATTTGCCTTGCTGTTTCTAGAAACTCTTGCAATATATTCTTCATCTATAGGAACATAGGTTGAAAAAATGGAGGTGTAAAGCCTCATGAGAATTTTTATGAAAGAATCAAGATAAGTACTTTTAAGTTGAACTTTATAAAGTTCATCTCTTGATACTGTAAACATAATTCTGGAAGGAGTTTCAATCTCTTCTGTCAATTCCCAGTAGCCTTCACTCTCAATATATTTTATCGCATGATATGCTGAAACTAAATGTAGCTTGGCTTTAAGTGCAAAATCGCCAATGTCGAATCGTATCACGTCACCTTTTCCCGTACCAAATTCATATCCAATATAATTGAAAAGGCGCTGATAAACTTCAGTCAAATATTCAAATGAAGGAAATGATACTGAAATGATTCTATTCAGCCTTTTAATATCATGCTTGTTCCACAATAAAACAGCGTACGCCTTTTTTTCATCCCTGCCTGCTCTACCAGCTTCCTGGAAATATGATTCAATGGATTCAGGAAGATCAAAATGACATACAAATCTAACATCTGCTTTATCAATACCCATTCCAAAGGCATTTGTGGC
>JAHDRO010000208.1 GCA_018433265.1 Bacteroidales bacterium | reverse complement strand
TAAATAGAGAAGGCAGGAAACTTATTTCAACAGATAAGGGAGAGCAGTTAGTATCTCTTGTAGCAGACTTCCTTAAAAATCCAAATACTACAGTAGATTGGGAAGTAAAACTATATGAAATCTCAGAGGGAAAAGCTGATTTAAAGGATTTTATAGGAGATGTAGAAAAAAGAATAAGGGAAGTTATTTCATAAGGATGAAGGTTGTAGAGCTTTTTGGTGGTATAGGTGCAATAAGGAAGGCTTACATCAATAGTAAAATTCCCTTTGAGATTGTAGATTATGTTGAAATAGATAAGAATTGTGTTAAAAGCTATAATGCACTTTTTAATGAAAATTATGAGCCAAGAAGTGTATGTAATTATAGCCTTCCAGATAAAAAAATTGATTTGTTAATGCATGGTAGTCCCTGTCAGGATTTTTCCAGGATAGGGGAAAAACTTGGAGGAAAGAAAGGAAGTGGGACAAGGAGCAGTCTTCTATTTGAAACTATAAGGATAATAGAAGAAAAACAGGATAAGCCCAGATTGGTAATATGGGAAAATGTTAAGGGAGTTCTCGATAAAAATATGAGAACTTCCTTTTTTTATTACCTTAAAGAAATGAAAAGACTGGGTTATGAAACCAAGTATGAGATTCTTAATTCGATGAATTTTGGAATACCACAAAAGAGGGAAAGGATTTTTGCCATTAGTTATTTAGGTAAAAATCCTTTTAAATTTAATAATTTAAAACACAAAAGAGCCAAGCATTTATCAGATTTTCTTGAAAATGATGTAATGGAAAGGTATGGAGATATATTTTTAGTTAAACAGCCTTCAATGTTAAAAATACTCCATGATCCATCCTATAAGCCACAATTTCAAGGAAGGCTTCAAGTAATAGAAGACTTTTGTTATACCATATCCACTAAACAAGTAAGAGTACCTAATTCAGGAATACTTGCCATAGGTGGTAACAGATATAGGTATCTTACTGAAAGAGAATGTTTTAGGTTAATGGGATTTGATGATAGTGACTTTGATAAGCTTATAAAGATATTTCCAAGAAGGAAAAACTGTATGTCGAGTATTCTGTATAAACAAGCTGGTAATAGCATAGTGGTTGATGTTTTAGAAGAAATAATAAAGGAGATTCATAATTGTAGCTTATATTTTATTATGGAAGAAGGAGGAAAATATGAGGATAAATGATTTTGAGCATTTAATACAAGAAATCAAGTCAAGGGTTCTCTCTAGTAGCGATGAGTATATTTCACTTATGAGAACTATTGGAAATAATTATAAATATGATTTTACTAGCCAACTTAGTATCTATGATAAGAATGCTAGTGCAAGAGCCTGTGGGGAATTTGATTTTTGGAGAAAGAAATTTAATAGAACTGTAAAACGTGGAGAAAAAGGAATTCCTATATATAAGAATTATGGAGAATATGGTAAAGTAACCTACATCTTTGACCTTAGCCAAACAGTATCAATGTCAAGAGCAACAAATCAAGTTGAGTTATGGAAACTAAATAATGGAGAAGAAAGCCTAAAAGAAGCTTTAGGGTTTGATGGTGCTTTTAATGAAGATGAAATAGCTGATATGACAATAGATGAAATTCTTGAAAATATTGCATATACAGAAGTAATAAATAGGGGTAATTATGTCTTAAATGAACTTAAGGTAGCTCCTAGTAGTAGGAAGATATTTAATGATTTTCTTACAGAGTCTATAAAAATAGGCTATGCTAGTAGACTTGATATAAATTATGAGGTAGATAGAGGTAAAATTAATAATATTCTAAGAAGTCTTGATGAAATTTCCTTATCAATAGTAGGAAATGAGCTAAATTCAATGGTTGCAAGTATCCTCGAGAGAACAGTTACTATAGATAAAGAAATTGATAAAAATAAGGTGCTGACAAAAAGGCCAGTAGAGCGGTACAATGAAAATATAGAAGATAGAGGTAATGAAGAAAATATAGGAGGGATGGATGATGAATTTCGAGGAAATGCTGGAAACATACCAGAAGGAAGAGAAGATAGAGAACGAATATCAGATGATGTTTGGACAATGCGAAACACAGGAAGAGATAATCTTGAAGATGAAGGAAGTATCGGAAGAAGTTCTGATGAAAGATCAGACCTACCAGACCCACAGGTTCGCCAAGGCCAGACTGAACTTCATAGCAGAGGAGAAGGAGGAATTATTTCAGGAGATGTTCCTAGACAAGAGCCTAATGAATCACTTGCTAGAGGTAGAAGAGACAGCCAGGAAATTTATAGAGATGGAGAAACCGAGGATGATGGAGAGCTTTGGACTGACAGAGAAACTAAAGGCAGAGGACCAGATGAAGTGGGTAGGGTTGATGGAGAATCTAAATCATCAGCTGAGAGAACTAGCAATGAAGGAGTACGTTTACAATTAGATGAAGAAATAAGTAAAGATGGGGACCAGGAGGTAGACAATGAATCTACTTCCTTTTTTGTTTCCCAATATTATTCAAAGGTTAATCCTAAGGAACTTATGAGTGATGAAATTTTAGAACAAGTTCCTAGATTAGGAGAAACAGAAAAGGTTTCTGCAGGGGATAAAACAGTCCATGCAGCCTATATCATTCCCTTTAGAAGTAACTGGACCTGGTATTTAACAGAGTATGACCCTGAAACAGAAGATGCCTTTGGTCTTGTAATAGGTATAGAGCCAGAATGGGGTTACTTTAATATTAAGGAGCTTAGGGAAGTCGGAGCAGAAAGACTTATACTTGAAGATTTTCCTAAGACATTTAAGGAATTAAAAGATAGTGAACTTAAAAAACAGTTAAGTGAAGAAGAAATTCACAGGGTGTTTTTTGGGCAGCTTGATAGTCCCATAGAGGTTGAAATTGAAGATGAAATAGATCCAGAAATTCTTTTCATGCAAGGAGAAGAATTAAATGAAAGGCCTATTACAAGAGATAGTGTTATAAAAGTGTGGGATAATCCCTTTATTGTTAAAAGTATAAAAGAGGAACTCCTATCTATTGAAATCCTTCCCTATGAACTTAAAGATGAGTATATTCTTGATGCAAGACAGGTTAGAAGACTACAATTTGAAGATATAGATGAATTGAATGAATTTCTTTATAATGCAGAGCTTTATGATTTTGATGAAGAAAAATCCAGAGAAGTGGAACAAATGACCTTTTCTCTTGATAACTTTGAAGATGGTGAGGATAGGCAAGAAGAAATCATAGAAAGACCAAGGGCTGAAAATTTTATAATCACTGATGAAATACTAGCTGAAAGCCTTCCACCACAAGAAAGGTTAGAAAACAATATCAATGCTATAAGAATTCTTAAAATGCTAGAAGAAGAGGATAGGGGGGCTAGTAGGGAGGAACAAGAAATCTTAGCTAGGTATGTAGGCTGGGGAGGCTTATCAGAAGTATTTGATGAAAATAAAACTGGTCAATGGGAAAGAGCAAGGAACTTTCTTAAAGAAAACCTAAGCCCAAGTGAATATGAAGCTTGTGAGGAATCAACTCTTACAGCCTTCTATACTCCTAAAGTAGTAATAGATGGGATTTATCAAGGACTTGAAAACATGGGGTTTGAAAAGGGGAACATACTTGAGCCTTCATGTGGAGTTGGTAGCTTTATGGGTAGCCTTCCTAAAAGTATGAAAGAATCAAAGGTATATGGTGTAGAGCTTGATAGTATATCAGGAAATATATCAAAAAAATTATATCCAGAAAACAAGGTCCAGGTAAAAGGCTTTGAGGAAACTTCATTTTCTAATAACTTTTTTGATGTGGCAGTTGGAAATGTTCCTTTCGGAGAATTTAAGGTAAACGATAGACTATATGATAAAAATAATTTTTTAATACATGATTACTTCTTTGCAAAATCCATAGACAAGGTTAGAAGTGGTGGTGTTATTGCCTTTATTACTTCAAGTGGAACAATGGATAAAAAAGATGATTCTATTCGTAGATATATAGGTGCTAGATGTGATTTTCTGGGAGCAATAAGGCTACCCAATAATACCTTTAAAGGTATGGCAGGAACAGAAGTAACCAGTGATATTATCTTCCTTCAAAAGAAGGATTCAGTAATAGAAAAAGAAGAACCTTGGTATGAGCTAAAAACTGATAAAAGTGGTCTTAGCTACAATAGTTACTTTGTAGAAAATCCTGAAATGATACTAGGTGAAATGGTAGAGGTATCAGGAAGATTTGGTAATACCATAACTTGTAAGGCAAAAGACAATCATGACTTAAAGGTTGAACTCTTTGAATCCATTAAGAATATTAAAGGAAAAATAGAGCCTATAAAGATAGAAAGAGAAGATGGGGATAGAGAACCTGAAATTATTCCAGCTGATGATAATGTGAAGAATTTCTCCTTTACTGAAAAAGATGGAAAGATTTATATGAGAGAAGATTCCATAATGAGGGAGGTTAATAGAAACGATAATGACCTTGATAAAATCAGAGACTATATTGCTCTTGGAAATGTCCTTAGAGATGTAATTGATTCACAATTGGAAGATAGAAGTGAAGGAGAAATTAAGGAAACTCAGGAACATCTAAATAAGATTTACGATGCCTTTAGTAAAGACCATGGTTATATTAATGGAAGGATGAATACTAGGCTTTTATCTGAAGACAGTAACTTTGCCCTTATTTCAAGTATTGAAAAGTTAGAAGAAGGAAAGTTTAAGGAAAAGGGCGACATATTTACAAAACGTACAATTAAAAAGGCTATTCCTGTAAGCCATGTTGATACACCAGATGAAGCACTTATTCTTTCTATAGCAGAAAAAGGAAGAGTAGACCTTGACTATATGGAAGAGCTTACAGATATTGATGAAAAAACCTTGGTAGATAGCCTAAAGGGAAAAATCTTTCTTGATATTAAGGAGTTTGATAGAGAAAATAATGCCCTACCCTTTACAGAAAAAGAAAAGCATAATCCTATGGCATTTAACTATGTGAGTGTTGATGAATATTTAAGTGGAAACATTAGGGAAAAGATAGGTGTTTTAGATGAATATATTGAAACAATTGAAAGATCACTACGTTTTATAGATGAAAATGATGGCACAAATCTTAGAGAAGTAGAAAGCAATTTACTAAATTTAAAAGTGCAAAGAGAAAGCCTTAAAGAGGTAATGCCAAAGGAACTTACAGCGTCAGAAATTACAGTAAGACTTGGGGCTACCTGGGTACCGGCTAAGGATGTTGAAGAATTTATTTTTGCAACCCTTAAGACACCAAGATTTGCAAGATGGGATATTAATGTTAGGTATTCACCCTTTACTGCTGAATGGAGGATTGAAGGAAAAAGTAAAGATGGAGGAAATGACCTAGCAAATATGACCTATGGTACTAGTAGAGTGAATGCCTATAAAATCATAGAGGATGCTTTAAATCTTAAGGAAACTAAGGTGTGGGATAGGGTTACTAATCCAGATGGTAGTACATCCTCTATACTTAATAAAAAAGAAACAATGTTAGCAAGTCAGAAACAGGAACTTTTAAAAGAAGAGTTTAAAAACTGGATATTTAATGAGCCAGACAGAAGACACCGTTTAGAAAAAATATACAATGAAAAATTTAATTCTGTACGCAATAGGGAATATGATGGTTCTAATCTTCATTTTGAAGGAATGAATACAGGTATTATCCTTAAAGACCATCAAAAAAATGCAGTTGCCAGGACGCTTTATGGTGGCAACTCCCTTCTTGCCCATTCAGTAGGGGCAGGTAAGACCTTTGAGATGATTGCCTCAGCAATGGAATCAAAAAGACTTGGAATGAGTAGTAAAGCCTTGTTTGTAGTTCCCAATCACTTAACTGAGCAAATAGGTAGAGATTTCATGGAACTTTATCCTGGAGCTAATATTATGGTTGCTACAAAGAAAGATTTTCAACCTAATAATAGAAAGAGGTTCATAGGTAAAATAGCTACAGGGGAATATGATGCGATTATTATTGGCCATTCACAATTTGAAAAAATACCAATGAGTAAAGAATATCAAGAGAATCATATAAGAAGTGAAATAGATGGAATCCTAAATTATATTGAAGAGTATAAGTACGATAGAAGTCAGAACTTCACAGTAAAGCAGTTACAAAATACTAAAAAGAAACTTGAGGGAAGACTTAAGAAATTAAATGATGACTTCAAAAAAGATGATGTGGTAACCTTTGAAGAACTTGGTGTTGATAAGCTTTATGTAGATGAAGCCCATAATTATAAGAACCTATTTCTTTATACAAAGATGAGAAATGTAGCAGGAATAGGACAGAGTGAAGCACTTAAATCCTCTGATATGTTTATGAAATGCAGATATTTAGATGAAATGACTGGAGGTAGAGGAGTTGTATTTGCTACAGGAACCCCAATATCCAATAGTATGACGGTGCGCCCATAAGGGGCTGTAATAATTTTACCTTGAGCAAGTAATAGGTAAAGATATCAAAGTAGATGTAAAGTCTACAACCTATCATCACCCGACTTATCCGAAATGGGAAACCTGACGGGGAGTGCAGCATGTCGGAGGACACGAAATACCGAAACTTCCAAGGCGTTTGCGTGGTAGTGATGAAAAGTTATGAATAAGGATGAAAGCTAAACTGCCTAAATGATAGTCGGAGGTTGGGCAAAATGTTGCTCCATGGGTATGGAAGTTAAACTCCCATGTATTTTGGTGAATATGAGTCAGTCATGCGTATTCACAAGATATCCAAATTAAACTAGCCACAAGAAGTGGAAAACGACGAAAGTCACATCCGAAATCATAACAAGCTTATGTTATTACAGTTCTAAAAGGGGATTACCTAAGACAAAATGCCAATAAATTGGCTATAAGTGCTATGAAAAAAAGCGACTTTGAATATTTGTTAGGGTAACAGAGTCTTCGTAGTAGTCCGAGGACGGGAAAGCCGTCCACATGGCGAAGGGAGACAGTTTTTCTTCAATACAATAAAAAAGGAAAGGTGCGTGAGGCATTATGAGAAGTCCCGAAAATGTATTGAAAAGTTTAAGTGAACAAGCAACAAAAGAAAACTATAGGTTTGAAAGGTTATATCGCAACCTATATAATCCAGAATTCTATCTACTTGCATATCAAAATATTGCTATCTCACAGGGTAGTATGACAGCAGGGTCAGATGGACTTACTCTTGATGGTATGAGCATGGAGCGTATTGAAAATATTATTGCAAGATTAAAAGACCACTCATACCAACCAAACCCAGCAAGGCGTGTCTACATTGCAAAGAAAAATAGCAAGAAAAAACGACCTTTGGGTATTCCGTCAACTGATGACAAGCTAATACAAGAAGTCATCAGAATGATATTAGAAGCAATCTATGAACCAACGTTTTCTAATAACTCACATGGTTTTAGACCTAACCGAAGTTGTCATACGGCATTAAGAGAGGTTGTTACAATTTTTACTGGTGCTAAATGGATAATTGAGGGTGATATTAAGGCTTGTTTCGATAGTTTTGACCACCATGTAACCGTAAATCTTCTAAGAAGACGCATTGATGATGAGGCATTTATATCTCTAATGTGGAAATTTCTAAGAGCAGGATATATGGAGCAATGGATATACCATACGACATACTCTGGCTCTCCACAAGGGTCGGGCATGAGTCCGATAATATCAAATATATATTTACATGAGCTTGATATATTTATGGAAGAGCTGAAAAATGAATTCGATATGGGAGAAACAAGAAAGCGCAAGGTACACGAAGACCATGAGAAAGTCCGTTGGGCTTATAGAAAATCAAAGAAAAACTTAGAAAATAATCGTAATGAGGAAAATATAAAGACATTTAAAGAAGCTCGAAAAACTATGTTGTCTACTCCACATTTAGATGAAATGGATAATAGTTTTAAGCGTATACAATACAACCGTTATGCTGATGATTTTTTAATTTCCATAACAGGTTCAAAAGAAGACGCACAAAAAATAAAAGAGTTAGTAAGAGTGTTTTTACAAGATACCCTCAAGCTTACGATGTCAGAAGAAAAGACTCATATTACCCACTCCTCTAAAATGGTGCGATATCTAGGTTACGATATTAGAGTATCTAGGAGTCAAGATTTTAAACGCACCAAGAAAGGATTACAACGTGTATGGTATGGGAAGGTACAACTATATGTACCTAAAGAAAAATGGATTTCTAAGTTGCACGAATACAAGGCTTTGAAAATCAAAAAAGACGGAAATGGTAAAGAAATCTGGAAACCAATTCATAGGGGTGCATTAATGCCCTTGGATGAAGTTGCAATCATCAGTAAATATAATTCAGAAATCAGAGGACTATACAATTATTATCGCATGGCAATCAATGCTTGCAACTTAGGTAAATTTCATTCTATTATGCGTGGAAGTTGTCTAAAAACATTGGCTGCTAAATACAACTCATCTGTTATGAAAATGTATACAAAATATCGCAGTAAAAATGCAGACTTTGGTGCTAATTATAAGACAAAAAGTGGAATAAAACGCTGTGAGTTTTATAATGATGGATTTAAAAGGGATAAAAGTGATGCCCCACAATTTGCCGATATAATGCCACAATACAGAGTCCAAATAAGACCTAACAGTCTTGCTGGTAGGCTTAAAAGTGGTGTTTGTGAAGCTTGTGGAGCAAACTCTATCAAAGTATATATGCACCATGTAAAACGTATGAAAGACTTAAATGCTGATAATAAATTTGAATTGTTGATGATTGAAAAAAGACGGAAATCTTTGGCTTTATGCCCAAAATGTTATGAAGAAGTAAAGAAAAAAATCACTTAAACTATGAAAAATGGCGAGCCGTGTACGCTGAGAGGCGTAAGCACGGTTCTGAAGGGGGTTACACCAAGACCGCTGATGAAAATTAGTATGGCGTGGTGTTGCCTACCTTATGAACTTTACACCATGCAAAGATATTTGCAATTTAATGAACTTGAAAAGAATAACTTACAACACTTTGATTCATGGGCTAGTACATTTGGTGAAACTGTAACAGCAGTAGAACTTTCCCCTGAAGGAGATAAGTATAGAACTAAGACAAGATTTAGCAAGTTTTATAATCTTCCTGAACTTATGGCTATGTTTAAGGAAGTTGCAGATATTAAAACAGCAGATATGCTCGATTTAAAGGTTCCTGAAGCTGAATACGAAACAATAGTAACAATGCCTACCCAGGAGCAGAAAGAGGTCTTAAAAGGCATTTCTGAACGTGCAGATAGGGTTAGAGATAGAAGGGTTGAGCCAGAAGAGGATAATATGCTAAAAATCACAAATGATGGTAAGAAACTAGCATTAGATCAAAGGCTTATCAATCCCTTATTACCAGATGATCCAGATAGCAAGGTTAATGTATGTGTTAAAAATATTTATTCCATATGGGATAAAACAAAGGGAGAACGTTCAGCACAACTTATCTTTTCTGATATGTCTACCCCAAAAAATGATGGAACTTTTAATGTTTATGATGATATAAAGGAAAAACTTTTAGATATGGCAGTTCCTGAAAAAGAGATAGCCTTTATCCATGATGCCAATACAGAAAAACAGAAAGATGAATTATTTTCAAAAGTACGAAAAGGTAATGTTAGAATTCTTTTAGGTTCTACTCAAAAGATGGGGACAGGTACTAATGTGCAAGAAAGACTTATAGCAACTCATGATCTTGATGTACCTTGGAGGCCTGCTGACTTGGAGCAAAGGGCGGGTCGAATAGTAAGACGTGGTAATAGAAATGATAAGGTAAAAATTTTTAGGTATGTTACGGAAAACACATTTGATAGCTACCTCTGGCAGACCATAGAAAATAAGCAAAAATTTATATCTCAGATTATGACATCAAAAACTCCTGCTAGAGTGGCAGAAGATGTTGACGAGAATACCCTATCATATGCCGAAATAAAGGCTTTAGCAACAGGTAATCCCCTTATAAAAGAAAAGATGGACCTGGATATTGAAGTTACAAAATTAAAGATGATGGAAGGGAATTACAAGAGTAACCTCTATAGTCTTGAAGATAAGATTATAAAGACCTATCCTAGAGAAATTGAGAAATATGAAAAATTAATTGAGGGAGCAAAGAAGGATATTGAAAGAACTGAGCCACAGGGTACAGGAGATAATAAATTTACTTCAATTAAAATTACTGATGAAGAAATAAAGGATAGAAAAGTTGCAGGAGATAAAATCCTAGAAGCTATTAAGGGAATAAAGCTTAGAGATAAGAAGGTTATTGGAGAATATAGGGGATTTCCTATAGAAGTAACCTATAGCATTATTACCAATGAACATAACTTTAACCTAAAGGGTTCTAATAATCATTACGGGGACTTGGGGCAAAACAGAGATGGAAACATTACAAGAATGGACAATGTAATAGATAAAATTCCAGATAGTCTAAAAAGGTTTGAGGAAAGGCTTGTAGCTACTAAAGAACAATTTGAAATTGCCAAAGAAGAAGTAAAGAAACCTTTTGATAAGGCAGAAGAACTAAAAAACAAGGTAGCAAGACTAGCTGAAATCAATAAACTCCTAGATATGGGTGAAGTAGAGGAATTGGAAAACTTAAGTCCACTGATTGAAGATGTTAAAAGAGCTATAGTTGATTATTTAAATAAAGAATTTGGAGAGGATCATGCTTATGAAGACTTTAATACACTTTTCCCAGATGAAGGACATATTGGGCTTGCCTATACAACCACTGAAGATGGCAACCATGAAATACAGTATGAAATAAGCCTTAAAGATTATTCCTGGACACAATATGTAGATAATAAGGAAGTATCCAATAGGTCTTATCTTGAAGATGAAGATGGCGAGGCAGTAAATAAGGAGCAAGCCCTTGAAGGCTTTCTTTTAGACCTTAAATATGGGGAATTTGATGACTATGTAAGGGTTGATGAAAATGATTTAAGAGAAAAATTAGGACTTGAAATAGATGATGATGGAAATTATTATGATCCCCTTGAAAAGGATATGGATAATGATGGTATTCCAGATAGGTATGACAGTGATTTTAGGAGTAGTAACTATTTTGAATCTACCTATGATGTAGATGGTCTTAAAAAAGATGATAAGGAGTCTACACTTGGAAAACTTGAAAAGTATAAGACGAAGATTAGGGAGGAACTTAGTCTATCTCAGGAAGATATAGACAAGGAAAAGGATAAGGGTGCAAGATAATATAATACTTTATTTTTGGTAAATTCTACGAATTTATTAGAAATAAAGTCCACAGGGGTTATTAGGGGGTGTAGCCCCCTGATGCCCTGAAATAAACTCTGAGGAAACTCGGAGTTTTTCCTATTTTTAAAAACCATAAATGCATTGTAAAAAGAATTATAAATGAAAACCGTAAGGAGGAATATTATGTTTAATGAAAGAAATAGGCTATTGGGGTATTTTGGCCTTAATAGCTATGATGAAATAATGACCTATATTAAGGAAAATCCAGGGGATGAAAAGGTTAAGGAGATAAAGGAATTATTTAAAACCTATTCTACAGACCTTGATAGGGAGGTGGATAGGAATGAAAAATAACTTATATAGGGAATTTAATTGTAATAGCAAGGAAGAACTTTATGAAAAAATAAAAAGACAAGATAATGAGATAAAACCTCTTTTAGAATTCTTAGACTATGCCAAGTCTAATATTAAAAACAATAAAAAAGCAATAGATAGTCCTGATGTCCTAGTAGATTATGTAAAATCAACAACCTTACCTACTAAAGATACTGGGACTATTATTTTTGTAAATACAAAGAATCATCCTGTTCACTTAAAAAGAACTAGGCTAAGTTGGAAAAATAGTGTGAAGGAGGCTTTAAAGGAAGGTTTAATGGCAGGGGCTAATAGGGTATTCATGGCTTTTTCCAGTGAGACTCCCCATGAAAGAATGGAAGAAACCAAAGATTACTTTGAAAAAATAGGTATGAAAGTTATAGACACCATAAATTATGGGAAGGAAAATAATAGTTTTTTATCTAAAAAGGCAGGCAAAACCTACTATCCATCTATGTCCTATGGATTGGCTAATGATTCAGAAGTGGTTTATGGTGAAAAGGATTATAGTTTGAAAAATAAATATGAGGATTTTACAAGTTATCTAGCTAGTAATGAGTTAGTAGATTTAAATGTAGTAGAAGATATAGATGAAATAAAGGAGTTGCTAAAGATAGGCTTTCAACATCATCAACAAGAAGTCTTTGGTATGCTAATCTATGATAGTAATGAGAAAATAATTGGAGCTGAAGAGCTTTTTAAAGGGTCTACAGATGCTTCAATTGTAGACCTAAAGATTATGGCTAGAACATTGTTTAACTATCAAGATGTAAAAGGATTTGCAGTATTTCATAATCACCCTAGTGGAAATCCTACTCCTAGCAGTGAAGATGTATCCATGACTAGGAGATTAGAAAGCATGACAGAAATATTTGACTTGGAGCTTTTAGACCATTTTATAGTAGGTAAGGAGAAGACCCTATCTTTTTCACAAGAAGTAAGTGGCTTTCTAAGCAATAATTCAAGCTATCAGGATAAGATGGAAAGGTTGTCAACTGTGAAGGAGGATAGGCCTATCTATGATGGGGAAAAGGCTATTGTAGAAGTGGGAGATAAGATTAAAACTGCACTATCAGATGAAACCATTGTCTTAGATGTAGATAAGGATAATGCTATCTTATTTGATGGAAGACAATTTGTTGAAGTTTCTGGCCTACAATGTGATAATGATAAATTCTTTTGGAATCAGGGCAACTACTCTGATAGTTATCCCCAGAAGAAAGACGGTACAATAATCGATAAAATAAATAAAATGGTAGATGAAGACTATAAAGGTTTCGTTAAAGCTATGATTACTATAGAGAATGGGATAGAAGATCCAGAGCTGCTAGACGAACTTTATGACAGGTTTATGAATAACGATGGAGTAAATCTAATCAATGACTACTTTGATGAGCTTATATATGACCTAGAGTATGATATTGCAAGTGGTAGAGAAAAGGATATAAAATCAATTGACATACCAAGTAAGGAGAAAGAATTTTTTAACAAAATAGATGGCTTTGTAGATGCTTATACAGATTTATCTAATGCAATGTATGATATAGATTATGATTTTGCAGAAAATTACCCACTAGAGAAATCTTTCCACGATATTGATTTCATAAGCTGGGCTGAAGCAAGTAAGCTAAATATATCTGAAGAGAGTAAAGATAAAAACCTAGAAAAAACAAATGCTATAAAAGAAAAAAAGGATAATAAAAAAGAATCTACTATTGAAAAACTTAACAAGCTTAAAGATAAAGTTGCAAAGGATAGTGGAGATAAGCTACAGGACAAGCTAGGGGATAAGAAGAAGGATAGGGAGATATAAGTACAGTAGCATTAGCAAGACTGGATATGGGCAGGCTTCGGTCTGCCCTATTTTTTTATTTTTTTATAACCTTTGTTTATTGAATATATAAACTAAATCGTTTATAATATAAAATAAGATGATTATGGAGGTGTACTATGGATACATCAGAGCAAATAAAAGTTTTGTGTGTAAGAATGGGAATAAGTGTTTCAGAACTTGCAAGGCGGATAGGTTATTCACCTCAGAACTTTAATGCTAAATTAAAAAGAGGAACAGTTGGAGAAAAAGATCTTAAAAAAATAGCTGATATATTAGGTATAACTTATGAGCAATCATTTACTTTACCAAATGGTGATAGAATTGAATTAACTAATTAGAAAATATAAAATAAGGGAGATAGTTTATGTCTAAAAATAATAAGCAAGAGAATGGACAAACTTTAGAATCAATATTATTTAATTGTAGAAATGCACTAAGAGGTGCTGGAGGAACAGAAAAAAACAGAGATGCTGTTATAGGTCTTGTATTCATAAAATTTGCTGGAGATAAATTTGAAAAAAGACGTAAAGAACTTAAGGAAGAATATGGTGATATACCTGCTTTTCTAGAAAAGAAATCTTTTTATTTAGCTAAGAATGTTTTTTATTTACAAGAACATTGTAGGTGGTCATATATTGTAAAAGAGGCTAATAGTAACGATATTGCTGTAAAGTTAGATACAGCAATGGCTGATATTGAAAAGGACAATCCTCCATTACAG
>JAHDRO010000049.1 GCA_018433265.1 Bacteroidales bacterium | reverse complement strand
CTCTTCGAAGTTTGTAATAATCAGGGTTGTCAAGAACCCTTCTATTGTTTTCATCAATTATATCCTGAAATTCACTTCTCTCGATAATTCTCCCTCCTTTATTCTGCGTGTACATTTCTCTCATTTGACATTTTTTACCGGAGCCACAAGTCATCCTTTCACCGGATGGACAGGCAATTATCATAAGGTGTAGTACTTGGCATAGGTGATGAATAAGTGCAAATACCGGAATCCTTACAAAGACTAAGCTGATCCCCAGTAGAATAACCTGCATCACTGAGAGTATTAAAAGTTTCTTTACCTAGTAATTCTTGTACTTCGAGAGCAACCGTAGCCAATTCTCGTTTGTCTGTTGTACCTCCAATATGAGAATGAATCAGTAATTTATTTCGAGGAAGTAAGTCAACAAATAGATCAATTACTCTTGCCCAGGAATTTTCCGGAACCAATTGTTCTAAACACATAATTTGGAACTGATTTCTATCTTCACCAATAACATGTTGCATATCTAACAAATTAAATTACAGCTAAATATACAATTTTTCTATCGATAATGCAAGTTATTTTAGAACATTTAAAGGTGTAATTGTAAAAAGATTGTAATTAGTTTTTGCACAGACTCCAGAAGAAGTCCACATATCCTTTGTCCATCACATAAATGGCTGCAGGCTCTATATACAAGTTTCCAACGCATTGACATCATGCATAGATGCTTCCGTAAGATGCACATAGGCAGGAAGGTTGCAGCGCAAGTCCAACAAAGTGTGCATCTTGATTCCTCCTTTGTGTTGGCGAAACTCTGCCCATGGACACAACTTCAAACACAGGCTTATCGTACTACTATCGAATGCATATACCAGGTTATCCATGTCAAGCCTGAAGCTGTTGTCACTTTGATCCATCGGGTGTGCAATTCCTGCGAGCGCCGAAAAATTATACACTTATAATAATCTAAATATTAACAAATTAAATTACTGTTTAGGAATTTAAACGGGACAGTAGTGATTTTTATTTTGTTTTTTGTTGATAAGACGCGCTTAAAATCCATTGTTATCAGACAAAAAAATCGTATATTATACCCATAAAAGATCAAGAAATCATGTTAAAGAAATTATAGTTAGCTTTAAGATGTATTCTAAGTTATGATTTTATTGTCAACATATTATCAAAGAGTACTTTACAATATAGGCTAAATGTGGAAGCATGGCAAGATCAGTGTGGCAACAGAGCATCTGGCGTCTGCTATTGTAGAGTTAATTCTTATAAGCAAACCTGTAATTTACTGAACAACATTTTATTATGGTCAAAATCACAAAAAAAGAACATAACCATAGATTTTTCTGAATTCGGTAGTACAATTATATTTACAGATTTAAAGAAAGGTGATAACTCAAGAAGAAATCAATCTGGCAAAGGCTTTAAAAAGTGGGGATAAAGATGCTTTTTACGAATTGTACAATCAATTTGTAAGGCGGATATTTCATTTTGTCCACATATCGATAAAATCTTATGCAGATTGTGAAGAGCTGGTTCAAGTGATATTTGTCAAAATCTGGGAAAATCACTCAAATATAAACCCTGAAAAATCCATTAGCAGTTATCTATATACAGTGGCAAAAAATTGTATAATAAATTACTATAAAAAAAATATATACATTCAGGCTTTTGAAGCAAATTCACAGTTTGCACTTACGGAAGAAGAGGATACTATTATTAAAGAGATAATATCCAATGATCTTAATAAACGCCTCAACCAACTTATCAGGGAGCTTCCAAAAAAGAGAAAGGAGATTTTTCTCTTAAGCAGAGTTTACCATATGACTTATCATGAAATTGCCAAGAAAATGGGAATTTCTGAAAACACAGTAGATACACAAATGCGTTTAGCTTTAAATTATCTAAGGTCTAAAGTTTTTTTCTTCTGACCATTCACGGAAGCCCTTCTTTCATTTGTATTATATTATATGAAAGAAATTAACAATATTAAATTAGTTGAAAGATGGCTTGATAACCCTGATGGCAATTTTACGTTGCTTGAGTTGTACACTCTGCTCTATTCTATTCAAGATCCGGATTTGAAAATATTTCTGGAGTCATACTTAAACTCAAAATGGAGAGAATCAGGATTAATGCACGAAGAGATAGGAGTTGACCTTGATAATCTTTATCTTAAGATTAGCAGGCAGATTGAGAAGTATAATATTGACAGACAATCCGCGAATAGGAATGTGTTAAACAGACCAATATTCAAAAAAACGATGGCTTGGTTCAGCAGGATTGCTGCTGTGCTATTTATTCCATTATTGATTTTGTTGCTGGAGGAATATAAACATGATAATAATAAAAAAACAGAGCTAATATCCAGTATATTAAGTAACACTGAGTACTTTTCACCCCCTGGAACCAGAACTCGAATAATCCTTCCCGACAGTTCAGAGGTCTGGCTGAATGCTAATAGCAGATTAAAGCTCTATTCTGATTTTGGTAACAGTTCAAGAGATGTTGAGTTAATTGGTGAGGCCTTCTTTTCCGTTAAAAATAACAGAGAGAAGCCATTTTCTGTAAGTTTGAATGACATGAAAATCAGAGTGACAGGTACAACGTTCAATGTTTCTGCATATCCAGATCAGGAAAAAATTGAAACAGTCCTTCTTGCTGGAGAGATTTACCTTAAATATAAATCGGAGGATAAAGACAAGGAATTTGTAATGAAACCTTCCCAGAAGGTTCTTTATGATAAAAAAAGTGGAGAGATAGAGCAATCTGCAATAGAAACGACAGCATACGATTCATGGAAAGACGGAAAGCTTATCTTTAGAAACCATTCACTTAAGGATGTGATAACTATTCTGGAGAGATGGTTCAACGTAAAAATCAGCGTGGACGATCAGGAGTTATATCAATACAATTTTACTGCAACACTGGATAACAGAAGCCTTGATCAGATTCTTATGTTTCTCTCTTTTTCTTCTCCTATAAATTACTTTTCTGAAAACAATGTAATACATCTTTTAAAACGTAATAAACCTATGTGGAAATAACTTACCAAACATAAACAACTATGAAACAAACTAAAGAACATTACTTGTGGCAAAACAAATATGCTGGTAACTTATCAGTGATTATTTTGAACGCATTTTTTCTAATGATCATAATTACAGGTTCAAGCTTTCCCTTGAAAGCTGTAAATGTGATGCAGAATGAGAAAAAAACCGGTATTTTAACAAAATCTGCAACTCTGAGGCAGGTGTTCGAGGAGATAGAGAAAGAGAAAGGATATAATTTTCTTTACAACAATAATCTGATTGATGATCAAATAATTGTCTCCTTCGAAAGGAAAGATCTGCCAATAACATCAATATTAGATAAACTTTTCGAGGATAAGAATATAAGCTATAAGATTATTGAAAATCAGGTAATTCTTTTTCCAAAAGGGATGGATAATGAACCAAGTACTATTGAGAATGAGCAAATAGCAGAAAAAATTGTTGCCGGTTCATCCAATGTAAGAAATCAAAAGCAGTTACGAACCATAACAGGAGTCGTTACCTCTTCAGATGATAAAATGCCTCTTGCTGGTGTTTCGGTAGTCCCAGATGATAATTTTTCAAAGGGGGTAAGTACGGATGTCGAAGGGAGGTATAGCATAAATTTAGATGAGGATAGTAAAATTCTTGTTTTTTCTTATATAAGCTATAAAACGATAAGGATCCCAATTGGAAACAGAGATATAATAAACATAGAACTTACGCCCGAAACCATTGCACTTAATGAAATTGTGGTCTCAACCGGTTATATTACCGAGAAAAAAAAGAATCTTTCCGGATCGGTTGCTAATGTGTCGAGTAAAGAACTACATATGGCTAATGTGACCAATATACAAAGAGCTCTGGAGGGAAAAGCTGCCGGTGTTCAGATAGTATCTGCAAATGGTCTTCCGGGAGCATCAGTAAACATTAATATCAGAGGTAAAAGCTCAATAAATGGAGGTATTACCCCTCTGTACATTTTGGACGGAGTTCAGGTGACTGCCGGAGATTTTGCTAAACTTGTTCAGACATCCAATTTGATGAGCGGTCTTAACCCCGAAGACATAGAGTCTATTGACATCCTAAAAGATGCTGCTACAGCTTCAATTTATGGCGCTCAGGCTGCCAATGGTGTAATAATTATTAAAACTAAAAGAGGAACACAGGGAGTCCCTAAAATTAATTTCTCTATAAATTACGGGTTGGATATGGTGAATGATAATATCAAGTTATGCAACAGCGAACAATATATAGATCTTGATCTAAGGGGAATATATAACCGATATGGCAACAGTAGTTCCAATTTCACAACTCCTTTTAATACTTATAAAAGCAGGGGATGGATATTAAGTGAAGCATCAGAATATCCAAATATTGTGTTTGATTCAAAAAAGATACCTCACGACAACTGGAAAAAGGCCATTTTCCGTAAGGGGTTTACCAGGGAATACCAACTTGGGGTTTCAGCAGGGAATGAACATGTAAAATCGTACATAAGCGGTAGTTTCAATAACTCAGATGCCTCGACTATTTTCAACTATT
>JAHDRO010000227.1 GCA_018433265.1 Bacteroidales bacterium | reverse complement strand
TCTTCACTCTTTCAGCCAGGAATCCGAGCCGGAATATGACGAAATATCTGTCTTTTTAAGTGTCCCTCGCATAGGTGGCACAGAAGTGCCGGCACTTTTGAAAGAAGAGACAATTTATCTCTCAATTACCGATCTATTTAACTTCCTGAAAATTAAAAACTCCTCTACTACAGGTTTTGATAAGGTTTCAGGTTTTTTTATAAATCAGGACGATGCATATGAAATTGACAGGGTTAATAATACAATTCTGTATAAGAAGAAAAAATATCAGCTAAACCCCGGCGATTTGATGAGAACAGAAACCAATCTTTATCTCAAAATCAACTATTTTGGAGAGATCTTCGGACTCGAATGCACTTTTAATTTTCGTTCTCTTACAGTTACACTTAACACCAAAATCGATTTGCCTGTCATAAGAGAGATTCGTCAAGAACAGTTACGAAAAAGTATTGGCCAAATTAAAGGAGAGATCGAGGTTGACACCACTTTGAAACAGCGTTTTACTTTTTTTAATTTTGGAAATCTCGACTGGACAGTAGCTTCTTCACAGTCTCCAAACGAAACTGAGGATTACCGTTTTACATCAAATATTGGAGCAGTTGTCGCCGGAGGAGAGGCCTCTCTTCAACTCAATTTCTTCAATAATTCACCATTTAGACTGAAAGACCAGTATTATCAGTGGAGATATGCAAATAACGACCTTAAAATTTTCAAACAGGCAACTCTTGGTAAAATATATACGAATTCTCTCTCCACACTCACTGCATCAGTCATTGGAGGCCAGATAACCAATACTCCTACTACTTACAGGCGTTCCTTTGGAACATACACATTGAGTGACGTGACTGAGCCTGGTTGGATGGTTGAACTATATGTAAACAATGTTCTCGTTGATTACAAGAGAGCTGACGCATCAGGATTTTTTACCTTTGAAATTCCACTGATATATGGAACTACAAATGTTAAGTTACAATTCTACGGCCCTTGGGGAGAAGAGAAATCCAAAGAAAAACGTATAGAGATTCCATTTAATTTTTTACCTGCAAGCCGTTTTGAATACAGCCTGAGCGGCGGAATGGTAGATGACAGCCTCAACCGGGTCTATTCCAGAGCTAATTTTGACTATGGCGTTTCACGATTCCTCACAGTAGGTGCCGGAGTGGAATATCTTACTCCTTTAGATTCTGAAGCAAGTTATATTCCCTTTGCCAAAGCTTCTCTTAAGATAGGTCCCAACTTGCTGCTTTCTGGAGAATATAATTATGGGGTTAACTTCAACACCATTCTAAACTGGAAATTCAAAAAC
>JAHDRO010000211.1 GCA_018433265.1 Bacteroidales bacterium | reverse complement strand
GCCGGATACGATTTTATCATCATCGATA
This sequence comes from Bacteroidales bacterium, assembly GCA_018433265.1. The sequence continues at coordinate 3,593 of JAHDRO010000211.1, read as the reverse complement.
CGCCGCCCAATCTTGGATTTCTGACTATAAACGCGATGGTTGCCAGTGATACGGTCCTTGTGCCTATCCAAACAGAATTCTTTGCGATCCAAGGGCTATCTATGATCCTGGATTTGGCTAAGGCGATCTCTGAAGGGCTAGGACAGGACCTGAGGCTAAAATACCTGCTCACCATGTACGATGCCAGGACAAAGATGGGCAAAGAAGTAATCACTCGGGTTAGGGAGCTGCTCGGAGAGGATGTCTTTAATGTAGTTATTCCGAGGAGCATCAAATTAGCTGAAGCTCCGAGCTATGGGAAGCCCATTCACCTGATAGATCCTGAGTCGCTAGCATCTAAGGCATATGCACAACTTGCTGATGAGGTGATCGAATGCCAGGAGACTTAATGGACCGTGTTTTTAGTGATATCAAGGCTAAAAAGTCAGAAGCCTTAAGTGATAAAGCCTTAAGCAACCAAACATTAAGTGGTGAAGCCTTAAGGCATGAAGCATTAAGTGACGAAACATTAAGCCTTAAGGCATTAGACCTTAAGCTCCTGGATGAGGCTATCGAGGCTGCAAATAGCAAGCGGCGAATGATAGGCGTGTGGAGCCCTACTATAGCGGCTGCCATGTGGTACTTGAAAGGGACCATCCCCCGGTTCTCTATCAGCGAAGTAGCAAGCCACTGGATTGAGGAAGGACTGGAGAGGGATTATCCTGAGCTGGTGCAAAGGATAAAGGATGGGCTGAAGAAATGATTCTTTGCCCATATGATGAGAAGATCGAGAAAATAGTCTGGTGGGAATTTTGGTGGATGTGATAATATGGATGCTACATCATTCCAATTACTTAGGGGCTGTAGCAAAATAAGTTAGTTAAACTCTATCTTTTTGTTAGGTTTAATTGTATAATTCCATTCTCCATGAAATTTATCTGAGGTCAAGTTTATCTCTTTTAATTCATTATCAGAAATTTTTATACCTTTTGGATAGACTTTTTCATCCAGCCGGCACTCAACATGAAGCCCTTTTTGCGTAGTGGTAGCAGCAATGAGATTTACTATGGCTTCATGACTAATTAAGGGTTTTCCCCTCCAGTTTTGCGTTATGAATGAAAAGAGCCTATGTTCTATCTTGTTCCATTTGCTTGTTCCTGGTGGAAAATGTGATACTGTGATTTCTAATCCTGATTCATCTGCAAGCTTCTGAAGTTCAACTTTCCACAATCGCACTCTATAGCCATTAGAACCGCCCGAATCTGCTGTGATTAGAAGCTTACTGGCATCTGGATATGCCATTTTTCCCATCGTGTTCCACCATTGCCGTATGCTTTCTACCGCAAAAGCTGATGTATCATGATCAGTACCTACATTGACCCAACCTTCATTTCTTGAAATATCATAAATACCATATGGATTTACTTTCCCCAAGCCTTTTATTTTAAAATCATGAACAAGTACTTTCAAAGGATTGCCTTTCAAGTGATATTCGCGACCTCCATTTCTAAAGTTTCCAACAAGCTCCTTCTTCTTTGTATCTACTGAGATCACCGGTTGACCGTACTTTATAAATAATTTGGTTTTATTATTTATTAATATAAATTGACCATTTCTGTCAGGATTATTGTCACCTTCAATTACTTTTTGATTTGATTGCAGACTGTAGCCTTGGCTGTGAAGAATATCGGCAACCCTCATGTGACTGATATTATGGCCCATATTTTTTAGTTCTCGTGCCAACTTTCTGGTGCTCTTGCAGGTCCAGCGCAAAGGGGATTCAGGATCTCCGCGAGTAGTAGGTTCAATTAAATTATCCAGATCTGATAACAGCGTTGCATCAGTATCAACCAACTTTTTTCTACCACCTCCTGACTTTCTTATTTTGCCGGATTCTATAATTTCGGGTTCATCCTCTAATTCCTTGCACCCTTTGGAGATAGTATCACTGGAAACACCAGTGGCTCTGGATACTTTTTCTATTCCGCCCCAGCCGATAGTTTTAGCCTCTGAAGCAAGAAATAATCGCCTCGTCTTCTCATTAAGGAATCGATTGATGTAATCATATCTACATTTTATGGCGCTTAATTCATCCATATTACTTAATAGCATGCTTCAAATATAAAAAGTTACCTAAACTATTTTGTTACAATCACTTATTGCACCCGCGGCAACGTTAGTAGCCGTTTGGCTTACGTCTCGTAATCAACGTAAAGAGAAGCAAGAGGAATTTGAAAGAACGAAATCAAAAGAAAGAGAGCAAAGACGTATTGAGGCTGGTTTTGATTTTTTAGAGACATTTTCTAACCCAATTAAACGGAAAATCAAACTAGGACCGGGATGTGTTGATCCACGTACTGGAGAAAACTCCTACTTCGCATTATGCGAACACCGAGTAGACGACCTAGCCCCATATCTAAGAGCTGCCCTGCGACTGCGAGAATTTGGAGATTACCTAACGGGTAATTTGCAGTATGGCTTCCACGACATCGAAATACAAGGAAAACATGAACAGGTCAAGACACTAAGTGATGTAATTGAGTTAACAATGAAACTTAGATATAAAAATGAATCAGACCTATTGAGTGATAAAACCTTAGACGAATTCGAAGCATTGCGTTTAATCGCGGTCAAATATCTTAGTACTGATATAATTTCATCAATACCTTGGAAACAGGAAGATACGAAGGCAAATCATTGCACAATCCGCAAAGTTATTGGAAATTGGAGCCTATCCTTGAAGAACTGGATAGAGAAGACGAAATAAGTATCTCAGGCGATATAGTGAGCTTGAATCCAGCTCACCCATCCAGGCAGAACTCTTGAGGCCATAGAGCCCATATCCTCAGCTTCGAAGCGGCACCGGATCATCTTTTGGGGAAATACTTATCATCCAAAAGATTCACATAGAATTACAAGAGGGATAAACTTTGAAAAAATGCCTATTAATATCTTTAGTAATTCTAATGCTATGTGGTACTTATGTGGCACAAGGACAGAGCATTGATATGTGCGCGGACGACGGAATTTCTAAGAAGAAAATCGGCTATTCGGAACCAGCACCAGGAAAGATCTTTCTTTTGATCCCAGTTACTGTAGAAAATCAAGGCTATGAGGAGTTTCCGCTATCACCTTATCAGTTCAAGTTGACGGTTGATAAGGTCAAGTATGATTCAGCATATCTATCCTATACTATGTCTCAAGCCGGTCTAGTTCCGCTAGAGAGTGTCGAATTACAGGATGGAGGGAAAATCTCTGGATACATCTCTTTCGAAGTTCCAGCATCAACGACTGATTATGAATTGAGTTATGACACATGGGCTTGGGAGGATTACGACGTAAAGCTTAGAAAATGTTAGCCATGCCTTGATAGGAGCCCAGGTGCTGGGAGAGAAGGCGCGCAGCTCAAAGATAGATCAAATCTCTTTTTTATCCTATATCCAGAACTCTTGAGGCCATAGGCCATCTTCAGAGCCCACAGAGATCATACCTTCGGCTTCGAAGCGGCACCGGATCATCTCATCGACCTCTGATAACCTGATCCTGAAGACCTCTGCCAGGATCTCTTTAGCGGCTTCCAGCTCCATAGCCTTCTGATCCTGGTATATGGTCTT
>JAHDRO010000294.1 GCA_018433265.1 Bacteroidales bacterium | reverse complement strand
GGCTGTTGTTTTTCAGTTGATTATGCGGTTCTTAGTGAAAATTACAGTGTATTGAAAGGTTATAACGAAGAAGCAGATTTGGGATTGGGATGTGGCATTCCGACCCAATTTGCTTCAATTAAAGAGGGCAACAGTGTGCTCGATTTGGGTAGTGGAGCCGGTAATGATTGTTTCGTTGCCCGAGCTATCGTGGGGGAAACCGGAAAGGTGGTCGGTATCGATTTCACCGACGCAATGTTGAGAGAAGCAAATCAAAATAATGCTAAACTTGGTTTTAATAATGTGGAATTTGTCAAAGGAGACATAGAAGAAATGCCATTGGCAGACAATCAGTTTAATGTAGTTATTTCAAATTGTGTGCTGAACCTTGTTCCCAATAAACAAAAAGCTTTCGCAGAAATAAAAAGGGTATTGAAACTTGGTGGACATTTTTGCATCTCTGATGTAGTAACCAAAGGAAATCTTCCAGAGAAATTGAAAAATGATGCTGAAATGTACGCTGGTTGTGTATCTGGAGCAATTGACATTCAAAAATATTTGGAAATTATTGAAGAGACAGGTTTCCAAAATATCACAGTTCACAAGCAAAAAGAAGTGCAACTGCCGGATGAAGTTTTACGAAGATATCTTAACGAAGAAGAAATACTGCAAATCAATAACAAGGAAATTGGAATTTTTAGCATTACTGTTTCCGCAGAAAAAGTTGAATAAGGAAACAGTATTAAGAAATTGGGAATCACTAATTTGTAGAATCGACAGGTTTTACGGAAACTCTTTGATATGAAAGATAAACACCAAAAGCACTTAAGAGGCCGAATATGACGAAAGACATTTTTGTAGCAAGCAGAAGGCCTTCATTGCCAAGCATATTAACTTTTGTGTCGTTGATCAGAAGAATAAGACCCGAAGCCAGTGCCATGGAGATAAATTGTCCGAAAAGTCTTGAAAAGGCTAAAAAGGCAGAAGCAAAACCGTAGGAATCACCATCTACTGAGCTCATGACGGCGTTTGTATTGGGGGAGGAGAAGAGTGCAAACCCAAAACCCAATATAGCTAGCAGAAGAGCAAGAAAGTAAAGTGGGAAAGTTTTACTAACCAGAAAACCTATCGCAAAAAGTGCCACACTTATTATGGCCATTCCGTAAGAGGCAATTTCACCGGGATTGTGTTTGTCTGATAGATGGCCGGTATAAGCAGAAAACAAAGCCATCATTAATGGCTGAAAGCACAAAATCAATCCTGCTGCCAGAGGTGACATTCCACGTATATTCTGTAGATAAAGACTAAGGACATAGCTTATGGCAAAAGTAGTGGCATAATTGATTAAGGCTGCCAAGACAGAGTTTCTGAAATAGCTGTTTTTTCGCAAAAAAGGGATAGAGATAAAAGGATGATCTTTCTTTCGTTCACAAACTATAAAAGCATATCCTGCCACGAGGCTGATGGTTATACCGATGAGAGAATATATGTTCATAAAGTCCAATGCGAGGACAACGCCAACAATAGCAATCACAAAAATCATATAACCGGATAGATCAAAAGGAGTCTCTTTTGTGTTTTTCCACTCTTTTTTAACTCCGAAAAACATAATGCACAAAGCAACGGTTGTGAAGATTAAATTGAAAACAAACAGACTTTTCCATCCTAACATCTGTGTTAACAGACCACCCAACAGAGGGGCCAAAGAAAGACCAATGTAAGTAAAGGTGGTTTGTATGCCCAATACAAATCCCCTACGGGAAGTTTCGAAAGCAGACGCAATTAAAGCCGGTGCCGATGCCATAATCATAGCACTGCCCAATCCTTGTATAAATCTTAGCACGACTGCAGTATAAAAACCGGGAATAAATATTATAAATAAAGAAACCAAACCGAAAATTATATTGCCCACAAGAAAAGTTCTGCGTCTGCCGTAACGGTCTGCAATCCACCCTGCAAGCAGCAAACCAATAGCTGAAGCCAGCAGAAACGACTTCGATATCCAAGCCACTTGTGCAACACCAACCTGATACTGTTCATTAATTACCGGCATCGCAATGTTCAACGAAGAGGACATAAAACTGTTAAAGAAAGAGCCGATAACAATAGCAATGAGCAACCATCTATTTTCCTTGATTTTCATATTCTAAGGGAGCATTTCTGTTTTTTCAAATAAATTTTTATTGCATTTCTCTTAGTCGAACCTCAATACCGGTTCCGATTAAGGAATCTTTCAAAGGTTTTACGTCAGTATTTCCAAAATGGTAAGGATACAAAACTTTTGGTGAAAACATTTTAGCCGCATTTACCGCTTGTGCAACCGTCATTGTGTAGGGCTGATTAACGGGCAAGAAGGAGACATCAATATTTTTCAGATTTTTCATTTCAGGAATATCTTCCGTATCGCCGGCAATATAAATCCTCAATCCGTCGATGGTGAGGATATATCCGTTGTCGCGCGAACGAGGGTGGAATTGCTCGCGTCCGGGTGTAGTGTTGTATGCCGGTACGGCTTCGAGGGTTATTTGATTCGATAACTCCATTTTATCCCCATTCTTCATTATCTTGGCTTTTGCATTACCCGATTTTTTAGCACTCGATTCATTCATCACCAGGACGGTTTTTTCTTTGGTCAAGGCATCAATCGCTTTCGGATCCAAATGATCTTCATGCTCGTGCGTGATCAAAATAACATCGGCTTTGGGAAAAGTCGAATAATCGGCAAACATGGATGCCGGATCGACCTGAATCAGTAAATTGTCATAAGCAATTTGCAGATTTCCATGTTTGATGAACGTAATTTTCACTTCGCGATTGTTCTTTGTCTTGAAAGTGTCGATTTCATAAGCCTCATTTTTTGCATTCAATGAGGAAAATGACATCAAAGTCATCATCAATGTCACAAATAATTTCATATTTCGTTTCATATCTTCAATTTTTAATTTGTGCTAAATATTTCAACATTCGCAACCATTAATCGCTAAATGCGACATCATTTTTTGCATTATATAATTCAGATTCGCTGCTGTGTACTGAGGCTTATTCTTTTATCTTGTAAACTTCGTATTTGTTCTGAGTAACAAAATCTACAATATTGCCCTCTATAAGCACCAGGTTTTCAGGATTATAGTATTTTAGCTTTCCAACAAGTTTAATCTTGCCTGTTTTTCTGCCCACGAGTTCCTTTGCCCTTTCTATTTCCACCGAAATAAACAGCTTGTTACCTTTAAACTCGATCTCAAAGCCGCCTTTGTCGGCATTATATTGTTTTTTTTGCAAGGCAATGGGTATTGAATAGGGAACCTCAACCTGTCTTACTCTGGCTTCATACTCCTTTGTGGTTTCGAATTCATCTTTCTTGAACTTTCTTGTAATGCCCAAGAAGCTCACATCCCAGAGAAGAGCGATCTCTTGGCTATTGGAACCTTCTGTAGCCAGGAACTTGCCATCGGGACTAAGGGCAATTGGGTGCGACTCCATAGCTTTCCAGAACTCGTACTGCGGACCCGAACCAGTTGCATACGGCTTCCGAACATTTATAATCGGTCCTTTATTTGTTTCCAAATCAAAGAGCATTACATCTG
>JAHDRO010000228.1 GCA_018433265.1 Bacteroidales bacterium | reverse complement strand
GGAAAATAAAAAGAGATTAATTTATTTTCTGCAAACTTGTCACCGGCATAAAAATCAAAATTCCTTGCAACAATCAATGTAGTATCTGAAGACTGAGAACCCCAAACAGCAAATGAAGTACAACCAACCAGCATATATTCCTGCATCACATGTCCTATATCATGTGCTGCATGATAGTTTAACTGACGATCATATGCGTCTCCAATAAAATCAAACTCATGGCTACATCCCAAAGAACTTGCATATATTTCTTTTTTAAACTCATCCGGGATGTCTCTCTTAAGATTTCTATTATAAATTACTGTTAGGTATTTAAGAAAGTTAACATATCCTATAGATGGTATCATTTCATATATTTGATCTACAAATGCTTTCTCCTGCTCATACATCAAACTTTTGCACAACTGCCCGATAGCAGCACCTCTCTCTTCAGCTCCACCCTTAAGATAAATCTCCCATAACCCTTGTCTTGCCTGTCTCAAAAACGAAGAGTCATATTGAGTAACACCTCCTTCATATGAGATAACTTCTCCACGCAATTTAAAATTCTCATCAACAGGAATTGATCGATCGGCAGAAAAATATAGAACCATGCTGCCAACAAAAATTAAAGCTATCAGTGAAAGTAGAAAAGCTGCTAAATATTTTATTGTTTTAAATAAATATTTCATATAGCCCTTATTATTTTATTCATCAGGTAATCTTGCCCCAATATGTCGGAACATGTGAGTAAAGAAGTAATAGTTGCTCCAAGCACACCGTGAACATTGTTACTTTGCCCTGTAAGATAAAGTCCTGGCAATTTAGTCTTACAGGCAATAAATGTTGAAAATGGTTTATTGCAATCTTTTTGAATACCATAGGCACTTCCCTCAGGTGTTTTTGTATAATCTCTGAAAGTCAAAGGTGAAGCCGAGAATTTGCACTCGATAGAACTCCGCAAATCAGGAAAATCTGCTGCCACAAAATCAAGGATTTCTTCTTCCAAGTTTTCTTTATATTCCAAATAATCCTCTCCTCTGTTTCCTGTCCTGGTATCTTTCCACTTTTCAAACTGAGAAAAGGATGAACTTGTAACAATAGTCACGACCTCTGCAAAATCACTCCCTACAGCAGGAGGCTGCATTGATAAAAGTACATAATTTACCCTTTTATTTCCTCTTCTTATGAAGAAATTTCTGTTTATGTAT
>JAHDRO010000323.1 GCA_018433265.1 Bacteroidales bacterium | reverse complement strand
ATAATAGATAAGGTTCCTTCAGGAGGGATTATTCTTGCAGACAATGTGCTCTGGGATGGAAAAGTCTATCAGGACAATATCCCTATCGATACCCAGACCCAGGAAATTCTGAAGTTTAATAAAAGAGTCCGGGAAGATAGTCGCGTGGAAAATTTTATCCTTCCACTACGTGACGGGATAAATATCATTAGAAAATTATGAGTGATGTCTTAAGTATCAATGATACTTCACTTCCATATCGTAGTTCCACCTGTCAAAATACAAATTGCCACCTTTCCACTCAACTTCACCGCGTTGGAAGTCAACAGTTTCACTCCTCGGATAGATTTTTGCAGGGAATAAAGGTGCCGAAATATCCTGATTGACAATCATTCGATATGCATCTATCCCTTTTGTATAGAAATAATAGACTTCATCATTACCCAATGCACTTTTAACTCTTCCAAAAGACTGATCCACAGGAACCCAGCCTATACCATCATAGTAAATTTCAGCCCAGTCGTGCAGATTGAGATTACCTGGGTGCATCATCCATCCTGACTGCCATTTGGCAGGAACCCCTGCACATCGTGCCATCGTGATCAGAAGCAGCGATACTTGCCCACAATCTCCATGGCGATTTGCAAGTACATATTCCGGAATGTTTTCAATTGTGGAATATTCTCTTGCACTTGCCCATGGAAAATTACTGTCTATCCACTCATATATCAGCTTGATTTTTTTGTATGGGTTGGTTTCACTGCCGACTATTTTAGCAACAGTATCCTTGATTTTGTTGCTGAAAACTATATGTGGAGGTATCTCCGATGTATATTTTTTGTAGATAGAATCTTCAATATTATAAGGCTTAATATTGTTTGGGTCGAAATTAAAATGCTGACTATAGCATGTATATTCTAAGTTGTAGGAGAAAATAGTGGCAGAATCCTTGACAGCCTTTTTCTCCATATAAATTGATTTATGCAAATATTTGTCAGGAGAAATTAAGAAATCAGGCTGTGATGTTGAAATCAAACGAATATTGGATTGACTTCTGACATCGCCTCTTGGATAAGGCATCCATACCCTGACAATTTCCCCATCGGGCACTTCGTTGGGTTTGACAGATAATGTATATTTAACATTCATTGTTACAGGCTTGAAATAAGTGCCATTAACATTTTGGCGTTCAGAAATCAATTGAGGAATGTGTTTAGCAAGGAATCGTGTTAACGAATCTCCTGCTTGACCTTCAGCAGCGACGAAATGTTTTGCAGCAATGGAGTCTATTCTGAAAAGGTTTCTTGCTGCAGATCTGAAATAACATTTTTTGCCATCAATGATCATGTTTTCAAGAGCATTAGTCTGTTCCCAATGTTCAATTTCACTTTTTGTGACGTTGGGATAATATCTCTTAATATAACTGATTACTGAAGAGTCACTTGCCCTGAAATCGTATCTGATCCGATCCATCTTTTCCAGCTCAAAATTGAGATTCCACCTTTCAATTTCAGGCAGAGTATCGCTCATCAATCTGATTTTTATCAATTTGGATGCTTCAGTAAAATTACCTGATGATATTTCATTGTTAATATGTGCAATAGCAGGCAACTGGTAACTCTTTTCTCCTGAACAGGATATGATCAGCAGAAAAAGAAAAGGCAAAAAAATGGATTTATGTTTCATTTTTTTCTTTTTACTTACATCGTTCGTAGTATCTTCTATCTCTTGTGTCAACCTTT
>JAHDRO010000085.1 GCA_018433265.1 Bacteroidales bacterium | reverse complement strand
TTTAGTTGTTCAGTATCATTGTTTTTTATACGGCTGATTGCTGTATCTATTCGCCCGAATATCCCAAAGGTGAAGTGAAGAATTAAAATCAAAATTAGTCCTGTTCCAATTATACCAGCACTTTTAAGGAGATGACTTCTTTTTACATCAGATACATAAAGAATCAGACAGCATATAAATGCCAGCAAAAGTGCCTGTGAAGCACTTCCACATAGTATTAACACAAGCACTATTGATACAGGTAATATGATTCGAAACGTGAATTCTTTAAATGTCTCTAAATTATTTTTTTCTACCGTTTTGGCAATGTAGAGTATTGTACATATTTTAGCTATTTCGGAGGGCTGAAAAGATAAACCGAATATTTCAATCCACCTGCTGGCGCTGTTGATGCTTTTTCCGACAAAAATTGTTGCAATTAATAATCCAATGCTTACTAGCATAAGAATATTTGCAAAGCTTCTGTAATATTTCAGAGGTATTTTATAACAAATGTACAGAGCTGTCAATCCCAAAACAATTGATGAAAGTTGACGAAGAAGTATGTCAAAGGTGGTTTTACCCTCTCTTAACGCCAGAGAGCAGCTTGATGAGTATACAGCTGCAAGTGATGTAAGAGAAAGTAACAGTACTACTGTCCATATTACTTTGTCGCCTCTCAGACGGTAAATTATTGGATTGGGCTCACTCATTTTAAAGTTTTTTAACTGCTTCCTTAAATAATCTTCCTCTTTCCTCGTAATTTTTGAATAAATCAAAGCTTGCACATGCAGGCGAAAGCAATACTGTTTCACCTGGTTGTGCTATGTTATATGCAATCTTCACAGCTTCTTCGGCAGAATTTGTATCATACATTTCTTCAACTAGATTGCCAAATACATTGTGTAGCTTTGTATTGTCAGCGCCAAGACATATAATTGCCCTAACCTTTTCTTTTACCAGGTCAAACAGAGGAGTATAATCATTCCCCTTATCCTTGCCTCCAGCAATCCATATTACAGGGGTTGTCATACTTTCAAGTGCATACCATGTTGAATTGACATTGGTGGCTTTAGAGTCATTTATGTATAGCACATTTTTAACCTTCAGCACTTTCTCAAGTCTGTGCTCAACTCCTTTAAAAGAGGAAAGGCTTTGGCGAAGTACTTCGTTTCTGATATTAAGTACTTTGCCTGTTATTGCCGCTGCCATGGAGTTGTAAATATTATGTTTCCCCTGAAGTGAAAGCTCGTTGAGGAACATATTATACTCATCATCTTTATATCTGACTTTAATCTGTTCTTCTTCAATAAATGCACCCTCATCAAATTTCTCTTTTTGACTGAACGGCAGTTGTTTTGCCTTGAGAACAATCTCGTTTAGATGGGATATGCTTATCTCATCATCCGCACAAAAAATAAAGCAGTCGCTTTCGGACATATTTTGAGTTATTCTGAATTTTGATTTAATATATTTCTCCATTTGATTGTCATATCTGTCAAGATGATCTGGAGTGATATTGAGCAATACAGCTATATCAGCCTTGAAGTCATACATTCCATCCAGCTGGAAGCTGCTAAGTTCGAGTACATAATAGTCATAATCCTGTGTTGCGACTTGATATGCATAGGATTGTCCGATATTACCTGCAAGGCCTACGTTCAGACCTGCATTTTTCATTAAAAAATATATTATTGAGGTAGTGGTAGTTTTACCGTTGCTGCCTGTGATACAGATTTTTTTTGCTCTATCGTATCTTCCTGCAAACTCTATTTCTGAAATTACAGGTATACCTTTAACTTTTATGTCTTCGATAATAGGCGCCGAATCAGGGATGCCTGGACTTTTTATAACTTCGTCTGCTTTCAGAATAAGTTCGCGAGTATGTCTTCCTTCCTCATAATCTATTTTCCATCTTTCAAGTGATTCTTTTGCCTCCTGTGAAAGCATGCCGTTGTCTGAAAGAAATGTTTCATGTCCTTTTATCTTAGCAAGGACAGCAGCTCCAACGCCGCTTTCGCCTCCTCCCAATATGACTACTCTTGACATATTATCTTATTTTTAATGTTATTAATGTAAATACAGCAAGTAAAATGGCTATTATCCAAAATCTTGTTACAATCTTTGCTTCAGGAATTATTCTTTTTGGGATACGTATTAACGCATCTCCGTCAATTTTCTGAAAATGATGGTGAAGAGGAGTCATTCTGAATACTCTTCTTCCTGCTCCATATTTTATTCTTGTATACTTAAAATAAGATGTTTGGATAATCACGGAAAGACTTTCTGCCAGCAGAATGCCACAGAAGATGGGAATAAGCAGTTCTTTTTTTATAACAATGGCAGAAACAGCGATTATTCCTCCGATTGCAAGGCTTCCTGTATCACCCATAAAGACCTGGGCAGGGTAGGAGTTGTACCATAAAAAACCTATTAGAGCTCCTATAAATGCGGCAAGTACTATTACAAGTTCTCCCGTATATGGGATATACATAATATTCAGATAGTTTGAATAGATAATATTACCAGATACATATGCGAGCACTCCAAGTGTCGCCACCTCTATTGCCGATATACCTGTGGCAAGGCCATCAAGTCCGTCGGTTAGGTTTGTACTGTTTGACACAGCTGTAACAACAAATATGATAACTGCTATATATATTATCCATCCTGCAAGTTCTTCCCATTTCCCTCCAACCGGAGAGAGCCAGGAGTAGTCAAATTCATTTCCTTTGAAGAATGGTATGGTAGTTTTTGTACTTTTTTCTTCCTTAAAAAATGTGATTTTATCGGAGAATCCCTGTTGTGAAACTATTTCAGGGCGTGCTTCACCACCTCTTTGAGAAGAAGGTACTCTTATCACTGCCTGATCGCTAAAATAAAGTGTCAGTCCTACAACTAAACCAAGGGAGACTTGACCTATAATTTTAAATTTACCGGATAGACCCTGCTTGTTTTTCTTAAATACCTTAATATAATCATCGATAAAACCGACGAATCCCAACCATAGGGCTGTGATAATCATAAGAATCACGTAAACATTTGTAAGATCGGCAAGAAGAAGAGTTGGAACAAGAAATGAAATCAGAATAATTATCCCACCCATGGTTGGAGAATTTTTTTTCTGTTGTTCACCTTCCAGACCAAGTTCCCTGATGGTCTCTCCAATTTGTTTTTTTGTAAGGGCTTTAATTATTTTTTTCCCAACGAACAATGCTATCAGCAGAGATAATATAGAGGCAGAAATAGCCCTGAAGGAGATGTACTTAAAAAGTCCCATTCCGGGGAAATCAATTTTTCCGTTTAAATATTCAAATAGATTATAAAGCATCTCCTGTTATTATTTTATAATTGATTAAAAGTTTCTGCTATTATCTCCTTATCGTCAAAGTGATGCTTTTCACCCTTTACATCCTGGTAGTCTTCGTGACCTTTGCCTGCAACGAGAATAACTTCTCCGGGTGAAGCAGTAATTATTGCGGTTCTAATTGCTTCTTTACGGTCTGTTATAAAAATTGCCTTTGACAAATCATCATGGTTAAAGCCATTTTTAATTTCTTTAATTATTTCATCCGGATCTTCAAAACGTGGATTGTCGGATGTTACAATGATTCTATCTGAATATTTGGCTGCAATTTCAGCCATTTCTGGTCTTTTGCTTCTGTCACGATTACCCCCACAACCGAAAACAGTAGTTAGTTTATTATCTCTGGCAGTTTCGCGAAGAGTCTTCAGTACATTCTCAAGTGCATCAGGTGTATGTGCATAATCAACTACAGCAGTAATGTTGTTTTTGCTTTTAAGATATTCTAACCTGCCTGCTACTGATGTCATATTGCTTAACTTGAGCAGTACTTCTTCCTTGTCAGCTCCTAATATCACGGCAGTTGCATATACTGCCAGAATATTATATGCATTGTGCTCTCCTATAAATCTTGTCCAAACTTCGCGATTGTCAATATTTAACAACATCCCGTCCATGCTCTTTTCAATAATTCTGCAATTAAAATTTGCGGGAGAGTGGCAGGAGTAGGTATATTTTTTTGCAGATGTGTTCTGCAGCATAACCATTCCGTTCTTGTCGTCAATGTTTACAAGTGCAAAAGCAGTAGAAGGCAGATTGTCGAAGAAACTTTTCTTGACTCTGATATACTCTTCAAAAGTCTTATGATAATCAAGATGGTCGTGTGTAATATTTGAGAATATAGCTCCTGTAAAATGAAGTCCTGCGACTCTTTTCTGGTCGAGAGAATGTGAACTTACCTCCATAAAACAGAACTCGCATCCACAATCAACCATTTGTGAAAGGAGTTCATTTATTTCAACTGGATCGGGGGTTGTATGTGTTGCTCCTACTTTTTTGTCTACTACGAAATTAGCAATTGTAGAGAGCAAACCACATTTATAGCCGAGTTCTGTAAATAATCTGTAGAGCAATGTAACTGTAGTCGTTTTCCCATTTGTGCCTGTTATTCCAATAAGTTTTAAACTTTCGGAGGGATTACCATAAAAGTTTGATGCTATAATGCTTAGAGCAAGATGACTGTCATCTACTTGTATTATTGTTACATGTAATTGTTCTTCAGGTATCTTCTCACAAACAATAGCAGTGGCTCCTGCTTCGACTGCCTGCCGGATAAAGTCGTGACCGTCTGAGGTAACACCTTTGAATGCTACAAAGAGAGCACCTTCGCCAACTTTACGTGAATCAAAACATACAGTTTTTATGTCGATTGCCTCGTTACCTATTATCTGCAACACTTTGCACTTTGAGAGTATCTTCAGAAGTTTCATATTTGTCTGATAATTGTAAATAGATATATCCTTTGTTCTCGCTATTATTCCCAGGGAAGAAATTTTGTGCGATCACTCTTCCCTTGCCGCTAAATTTTACATTATATCCCTGGTTTTCCAGGATATAGATTGCATCACGTATTCTCATCCCGGTTACTTGAGGTATGGAGTCACACTTCATTGATTCTTCGAGTTGAGCAATTATCTTAGCCTTTTTCAATGAAATGTTGCCGTTGCCTTTCATTGGTTCGTTCCATTCAGGTGAAGCAACATATATTTTATCTGAGATTTTCTTAAAGACTGGAGCTGCCCAGCCACCACCGTAAAAATTACCTTTTGTTCTTCCTGTGTATAAAACAACGATAGCAGAGTATTTTGGGTTGTCTGACGGGAAAAAGCCTGCGAAAGATGCCTGATGTCTTCTATATCCTTCCCTGTCAGTATATCCCGAACCGTTGAAAGCTATTCTCGCTGTCCCTGTTTTGCCTGAGATACTATAACGCTTGTCGTTTAAAGCTTTGGCTGTTCCCTCTTCAACAACACTCCTAAGTGCTTTGTGAACAGTTTCTATGGTAGATTTTGAACAAATTGCACCACTCAATTCAACAGGTTCAAATTTTTTTTCTATTACCCCGTTTCTTTGAATATTATCTACAAAATAGGGTTTCATCATTTTGCCTCCGTTAGCTATAGCATTGTAGAAGGCTAAAGTGTGCATGGGAGTCAGTAGAGTTGCATAACCTATTCCCATGAGAGGAAGTGTGAGTTTTGACCAAGATACGTCTCCCGGTGAATATATAACAGCTCTTGCCTCTCCTTTGATATCCAAATTAAATTTTTCGTTGATCTTCATGTTGTTGATTCTTTCAACAAAGTGTTTCTCGTTATTGGCATAATATTCAACTGTAAGTTTGGCAAATGCCACATTTGACGATTTTTCAAATGCTTTTAAAACGTTGATTTGTCCATATCCTCCGGCAGTAACATCCGAAATAGTATGTCCGGCATAAGTCCATTTGCCATTTCCTGCATCGACGGGAGTTTCAAGAGTCACATAACCATCTTCTATAAGAGAGACAAGGGTGACAAGTTTAAAAGTAGATCCCGGTTCTGTAGCCTGGCCAATTGCATAGTTGAAAACCTCATCAAAATTTCCATTGCTGTCCTTTCTCATGTTTGCAATTGCTCTGACAGCACCGGTCTGTATCTCCATGACAATAGCAGTTGCCCCTTCGAACTGGTCAGAAAGAGAAAGCTGTTCTTTAAGAGCTGCTTCTGCTGCTTCTTGGATATCTATGTCGAGTGTAGTCTGAACATCATATCCGTCCTGAGGTGGTATAATTTTATCGATGTCAACGGGCTTCCACTGGTTTCTGAGAACTCTCTGAACTACTTGTCTACCTGGTGTTCCTTTGAGGTAATAATCAAAACTCTCCTCGATTCCCACACCCTGTCCATTAGAGTTAATAAATCCTATTGTGCGGTATGCCAGTCTTCCATACGGGTTATTTCTTTTGTTTTTTTGTTCATAGATGAAGCCTCCCTTAAGTGAACCGAGTTTGAAAAGAGGGAAATTTTTAATTGTTACAAGTTCAGAGTGATCGACCAGTCTGTTGCCAAGCGATATGTCCCTGTCTTTTATTGCTCTTGCATTTTCAATTCTTTTTTTGTACCAAGCTGCAGTATTGTCTCCAAAAAAATTGCTAAGTGCAATTGCCAATGAATCTTTAAATTTATCAAACACAGCCTGTTCTGGTGCAACACAATCCATTTTAATTTTGTAGTATGGAACAGAGGCAGAGAGTATTCTACCATCACATGCCAGAATGCTTCCACGGTTGGCTTCAATTTCTTCTACTCTAAATGTTTTAACTTCGTTACTGAGATCTTCAGAGGCTACAAACTGCAAATACACAATACTTGCAATAATCGAAATGCCGAATAACACAAAAAGTAAGAAAAAAAAAAAAGCTCTATTCATCTCTGTTTTCATACTATCTCTCAATGATTACACGTTTAGGAGGCTCTGTAGGATTTTTTAGTTTTGAATTATATTCAACAAGTCTTTTTTCAATCTCGAGTCGCTTGCTTTGATACAGCAGTTTGGCAGTTTTACCTGTATAGTCGGCCTTAAGGTCTTTAATTATGCCCAAATTGCGTCTCTCTTTTATCTGACTGTTTTCAAAGCCATAGCTCATTCCAATATACACCAAAATGAGAAAGAATATATAGATCACAAAATAGGCATGTTTAAAGATGCCTGTTTTGACCAGCCACATTCCTCCGGCAATATCATCTATGATCTGTTTGACTTTCATCAGTTATTTACATTTTCTCTCCAACTCTAAGTTTCGCACTTCTTGCTCTTGCATTTGATGCAACTTCAGTTTCGGATGGTATGATTGGTTTCTTTGTTATTACTTTAAAAGGTGAAAGAATATTGCCAAAAAAGTCTCTTTCAGATAACCCGCTAATATTCCCGCTTTTAAGAAAATTTTTGACCATTCTGTCTTCAAGAGAATGATAGGTAATTATCACTACTCTTCCTCCTTTTTTGAGAGAGGACAGTGCTCCGTGAAGAAATCCCTCAAGTGCTCTCATTTCACCGTTAACCTCAATTCTTAGTGCCTGATATATTTTAGCCAAGTATTTATATTCGTTAAATCTTGGTATTAATGGTTCTATTGCTTTGTTTAGATCGGTTGTAGTCATTATTGTATTTTCAGTTCTGTATTTGCAGATAAGATTAGCAACCTTCTTGCTGTTTTCAACTTCGCCATAATCGGCAAAAAGAGTTTCCATTTCTTCTTCTGAATATGCATTTACCACATCTGCCGCTGTTAACTTTGAATTACTGCTCATTCTCATATCGAGAGGTGCATCATATCTGAACGAAAAACCTCTTTCTCCTGTGTCAAACTGATGTGATGATACACCCAAATCACAAATTATTCCGTCAACATACTCATAACCTTCTAATCTTATGAAATTTCTTATAAATCTAAAATTGTTGTTTATTAATGTTAATCTATAGTCGTCTGGAGCATTTTTAAGAGCTTCCTCATCTCGATCAAAAGCAATAAGCCTGGATTTCTTATCCATCCTCGAAAGGATCTCTCTGCTGTGTCCTCCTCCTCCGAATGTGGCATCTACATATACACCCCCAGGCGATATTGCAAGGGCTGACACACTTTCGTCAAGCAGGACAGGTGTATGATAATCACTCATGATGTAGTGCCTCCTTATCCTAATATCTTTTCCAGTAATGAAAGATAGTCGTTGTCAGATAATTTAGAGTTCTGGTATTTTTCGCTGGCCCAAACTTCGATTTTGTTGCCTATCCCGACAAAAACCACCTCCTTGACAATTCCTATTTTTTCAAGTAATTTCTTGGGAATGGAGATTCTGCCCATCTTTTCGTCAGGGGTGACAAGTGCTACTTCGCGATTGTATTCACGCCACAAAAGAGCATGTTCCCTGTTATTCATGTTTAATTTGGCACGTATTTTCTCCGATTCTGCGTTCCAGTCCTCAAACGTGAACATTTCGAGGCAGTCCGAAAAGATCTCCTTTCTTACTACGAAGCGCATGTCTCCATCTTTTAGAAAGGATTTGAACGATGATGGTAGAACTAATCTGTTCTTATCGTCCATCTTAACAGTAAATTCCCCGAAAAAGTTAACCATCGAATTTCTAATTTCTTTGTTATGCAAAAATATAAAATCTTTTTACAATATTACCCAAATTTTTACAAACTTTTACACCAAATTACAAACAATTTCACTGAAATTATTAACTTCGGGCTGAAATAACATGTCATGAAAAAACTACCATATTTTTTACCCGTTACTATTTTTTTTATAGCCTTATTTTTAAATACTGCTCTTACTTCATGTTCTGAAGGAGGTAAGGACAACTCAAAAGAAGAAGAGTCTGCAGGGGAGGTTATTACAGAATTTGGCATTCCTGTTTCCATGTTTGATGTTCAGGAGGGGAGTGTAAAGAAAGGACAATTTTTTTCAAAACTAATGAGTGATCTTGGAGTTTCAAATACTGATGCTTATGCTCTTGCTGAAGCAAGCAAAGGAGTGTTTGATCTTAAGAAATTGAAAGTAGGTAAAAACTATAGAGCATATTTTACAAGAGATGAAGTACCTAGACTTGCATATCTTGTTTATGAAGAGACTCCTACTTCATATTACGTTTTTGGTCTGAATGATTCAATATTTGTAAAAAGCTTTAATGAGCAGACTGAAACGCGTCTTAGAGTTGCAGATATTTTGATAGAAAATTCTTTATGGGCGGATGTACAAAGAGCAGGTTTAAGTTTTGAAATAGCTTCTAGACTGGAAAATATTTTCGCGTGGTCTGTAGATTTTTTTGGACTGCAAAAAGGCGATTGTTTTAAGGTACTTTATGATGAGGTACTAATAAAGGACAAAGTAGTGGGTATTGGGACGGTTTATGCATCGACCTTTACGAGTAAGGGTAAAGTTTATGACGCATATCTTTTCCAGGAAGGGGATACAAATGCAATACAATATTTTAATTCCTCGGGTGAGAACTTGAAAAAAGCATTTCTTAAGGCGCCTTTGAGCTATACCAGAGTCTCTTCTGGATTTACCTATGCACGCAGACACCCAATAACCCGTATTGTTAGACCACATACAGGGGTGGATTATGCAGCGCCAAAAGGCACACCGGTTATGTCGATAGGAGATGGAGTAGTTATTCAAAAGGGATATTCAGGTGGAGGTGGCAATACAGTTAAAATAAAGCATAATGCTACATTTACTACTGCTTATATGCATCTTTCAAAATATGGTGCTGGTGTGGCAAAAGGAGTTAGAGTTCGTCAAGGGCAAGTGATAGGCTATGTAGGTAGTACGGGTCTCTCAACTGGGCCGCATCTTGATTTCAGAGTATGGAAAAACGGCAAGCCTGTCAATCCACTTAATATGGAATCCCCTCCTGCTAAAAGTGTTGACAAGGCACATATGGAGCTTTTCAGAGCGACTATAGCTCAGAGGAAACATCAGATAGATTCAATAATATCTGCGCAATATGTGGATACTTTAGTCAACAACTTGGGAAAGATGTAATGTCATATTATCTTTGCTCAAAATAGATAAAATGGCTGAAGAAAAGATTATTTTTTCCATGAATGGTGTTGGCAAGATATTGCCAAATAGCAATAAAGTCATTCTTAAGGATATTTACCTCTCCTTTTTTTATGGTGCTAAAATTGGAATAATCGGGTTGAATGGTTCCGGTAAATCTACTCTTTTGAAAATAATAGCAGGAATTGAAAATGATTTTCAAGGAGAAGTAGTTTGGG
>JAHDRO010000067.1 GCA_018433265.1 Bacteroidales bacterium | reverse complement strand
TTGCACCACCAAGTTATTTATCATGCACGGCACACATACAAAGAAAGGGGAATTCAAAAAAACTTCCCCTTCTTTTTTTCATTTTTCGCAATCCCTTGCCCAAAGCCACCTCTAACCATCATTTGTGCTTTTAATGAGCATCTTATGAGCATTTCATGTGCAATTGTCAAAAAATATATTTAAATTGTACCCCGTTATTGGATTGATTCAAAGCTATTAAGTCTTGCAAACTTAAAAAGCCGTTTTGATTCTAATCCAATGAAATCGATTACCCGCCAAAGTAACGAATCTATTAACTAAAATTGCAAAACGGCATAGCGAATATACCAAGTCTATTTCACATTACATCATTTGTAATACCTTTTCAAGTTTCCATTATCAATTCATTTTTTATATCGTCACTACTTTATGAAGAATCAAAAAAATATTTGCTATTTCAAATGGTTGTTGTTTGCCGTGTCTGCTATCACAGTTTCCTGCGAAAAGGCAGACCCTCAAGATAACCACACGGGACTTATACCTGACATGGCAAAGCAAATAGAATCAATAATTACCAGCAAACACCATGGTCGTGTGTTTGCTCCTGACCTTTCTGCTTACAACCACATTGCCACAACAAAGGCAAACTCACAACAACAGTATACTACAACTGACCTGTTATGGGACAAAGCCATCTTCTTGTCAAGGGAAGACACAAAATACACTGTTGTTGAAATCGATGGACCAAACAAAACGGCTATCTTTTCACTATACCGTGAAGATCCCCTGCAATTGCAATCTTTCAAAAGACCCGTAAAGGCTTTCCTGATATACAAATCCGACAGTGCAAACGTAAACAACCTCTTTAGGGTTGTTACAATGATCAACCTTAACGGAAATCAAGAAAATCCAGGCGTTTTCAACCCTGTTGACCTGTCTGAATTTATAGGGTTCATTATTCACTCCGATATAGGAGGCCGTTTCATCTCAATTAACCTTTACGATGGCAAGCTGTTTCACAAGCTTGACTTGGCAACTCCTGATCATAAAAACCAAGCTTTGTTATATAAACTCTATTTCTACTCGATGGTCAAAACAAAAAGTGAAACCACCAGCGAAGAAGGTAATTATATGGATGGAGGTGAGCTCGAAGGGGCATATTGTATAGCGGACAGAGACGAGAATGACCCTCCGCAGGACAATGAAGATGCTGATTGGTTAGATTTGGAATATAGATGATACCTCTGGAGGAGGTGGAGGTACAGGCTCCGGGGAGCAACAAGGGGAGAGCCAAACACTGACTGTAACACTGGGAGCTACAAGCGGAGGACATGCAACCGGTTCCGGAAGCTATCCATGGGGGGGAACGGTATCAATACAGGCAATTCCAGACCTGGGATGCAGGTTCATTCAATGGACAGGAGACCTGGTAAGATTTGGAAGCAACCCGGCTTTCAGCTTACAACTGTTTATTAGCATCTCGGCTACGGCTGTATTCCACAGAGATCAACCATGCAGGGATGCAAATACAGCAGACCCGCTTATGAACATGGCCCTGCAGGGTACTCCGCTAAACCCGATTAACGGCGGAAGATTTGAGGCTTTGAGGGTAAGGACAAATAAGGAGGGCGTCCGCGAAACTTACCAGCATCAGGGGCTGGACCTGAGGGTAGAACACGATACTCCCTCTTATTCCATCTTGGGTGGTACCGTAATAGGGATAAGGAATATGTTTGACCCCAATGTGCCATGGAGTAAGTATAGGGAAGTGTATAATAACATCCATCCCAACACACGTTCCGCTGGCAACCTGGTTACCGTTAGATCGTACATAAACGGAAATACAATCGACATTGTATACATGCATCTGAACAGCGTGAACGGGAGCCTGTCCATTGGAAGTTCTATAGAGCCGGGCACAATTATTGGTGTAGGTGGAAGTACAGGGGCGGCAAATAGCTCTTCAAGCGGTGGGCCTCACCTGCACCTGTATGTATTAAAAAACGGGGTGAAACAAGACGTGGAGGATTACCTTTATACCAAATTCGACGCCAATGCCAATGTTACAAGGTCTTGCAACAACTAAACACTACATAATCATGAAAAAAATATTATTCTTAATCGCTGCCTTATTTGTTTCGGCAACTTTATTTGCACAACATGACACTATAAAGGTAAATGGACTAATCCTGGGAGGCTCATATACCGAAGTACAAATAATTGACAGTCTTGGAGTCCCTTCAACAATCGTTGAAAACGACCCATATTTTGAGGGGTGGAGGACTTTTTTATACCAGGACAATACAACAGGAGACAACAATGAATTCCTATTCATTGACGGCTCGCTTCAAAGCTTTACCATAAGGGGCAAAGACTTCAAGTTGAATAACTTCCTTGAAGTGGGGATGGATGTATCAGCTGTATCACAAATGGGGGGA
>JAHDRO010000223.1 GCA_018433265.1 Bacteroidales bacterium | reverse complement strand
CAATTTTAAATTGCATATATGCATACACAGTGGCAGTTGAATAAAGATTCGGGAAGAGTTGGAAAGCCCTGGTTTTAAGAGCTGTACTTGCCACACCTGTTGAGGTATTATATGTATAACCTGTAGGATCGAGGAACAGACTCTTGCGAATATCTGTAGACGGGATCTTTTCAAACAATTCTTTGCTTATACACTTAGGATAAGTTCTTACGGCACTTGCACTCGAATTGTAAGCAATATAAGCAAAGTAAGAGTAGAAGTATAGAGTCTCTTCTGAAGAACCCCAGCAACTCCATATCCATTCTTGGTTTGGTGAATAAAAACCTGCCTTGTACATGGCATTAGTCATAAGAGGATAATTTGCACGGGCATTAGCAGCCATTGTCTTTGCTTTAGTATAATCCTGACGAGTAATAGCAGCACGTGCATATACAGCATAAGCCACATCCTTGTTCATCTCATAATTACCTGTTCTGTTCAAACCTGAAGATGTGTACAAAGCTATTGCCTGATCAAGATCTGCATAAACCTGCTGATAAACCTCTGCCAATGTTGAAAGTGGCATATCACCTGTAGAAGCATCGAGACGAAGTACCAATCCTTTGGATGCACCATTGTTGGAATCTTTCCAGCGTTCACAATACAACTGCGAAAGCATAAAATAACAATATGCTCTGTATGTAAGAGCTTGAGCCTTTATAAAATCTTTTTCGCTTTGAGGACCTGTCGCATTATCTATGTTTAAAATGATGGCATTTGCATTGCCAATTATCCTGTAGTAATAATACCACGGATAATATAGATAAATAGAAGTAATATTCTCATGATATTGTGAGTTAATCACAGAAGCCCATCCAGGAAGATTTACAGAAAAGTAATTACCCGGATAATTTCCATAGTACATTTTAATAGTTCCTTCGCCATTGAAACCTTGAGAACGAAGATATTGCATTGTTGTAAGCTTGTTAAGCCCATTCACTGCAAGAGCTGCGCCTGCTGTTGTCTCAAATATCGTAGAGGTAGCGGTTTCAGAAGTTGGCTTTGTGTCCAAATAATCTTTTTCACAACTTGTAGACAAAACCAGTGCTGCCAGCAAGCATGCTATTATATTTAAATTCTTCATAATGTCAGATGATTTTACAAATTATAGTTTAACATTAAGACCCACAGAGAACACTCTTGCAGTAACAAATGCATTGTTGTTTGTACCGGCAAAAGACTGCTGAGGGTTCATACCTTTAAGAGAAGTAAATGTGGCCAGATTCTCAACTGATAAATTAAGACTTAAAGCTGATAGATCGAGTTTCTTTGCAACAGTAGAAGGAAGAGTATAGTTCAATGATATATTCTTAATTACAAAATAAGATGCATCCTGCAAAAAACGTGTAGAAGTAGCATCATTGTACGTGCTCAGTTCATAGTTGGCTATAGGAACACCATTAGGATCAATTCTTTTCGGAGAGGTCTCTGTCATTCCTGAAGGAACACCTTTCCAACAATCCAGCAAATCTGTATGAAGAGCATGAGGAGAAGCAGTAACCGACATTAAACTTTGATATGAATAGTCAAGAGTTTTGCCTCCTATAGAATAGGTAAATATTGCTGAAAGGTCAAAATTCTTGTAACTCAGAGAAGTTGTTACACTGCCATAAACATCAGGAATAGCACTTCCACTCCAGTTTCTTTCAGAATAAGTTGTATTTGTTGTATAGTACTTGTCGCCTATTTGAACAAGCCACTGTGATGGGAAGGCAGTTTTTCCTTCTACAGGGTCACCAATGTAATATGTTTCGAGATTAGGTTTATACAGACAGCGGCCTGTCATCTGGTCTACTCCGACATACTGATATAGCCAGAAATCGTATATTCCGTGACCTTCCAAATACTTCTTGGTACCAGAAATAATACCTGATTCCCTATTCTGCTCAGGAAGCTTTACAATCTTGTTTTTCAGGAAAGTAGCATTTAATCCTACATTCCATCTTAAATCCTTCTTCCTTAAAACATCATAATCAAATTGAAGCTCAAACCCGCGATTAGAAACGGATCCAATATTCTGGGTAATGGTTGCTTCAGCTGAAGAAGTAGATGTGGCCCCTGCAGAAAGAGGAAGATTAACATTGAATAGCAAGTCTTTGCTTCGTTTGTCAAAATATTCGACCGATCCATTCAACCTGTCAAAAATTGTTCCCTCTAACGCAACACCAAAAGAACTGGTCGTTTCCCATTTAATGTCTTTGGCTTCATTCTGCACTTTATAAGCTGCTATACGGTTGGCATTTTGATTCAATGTATATAGAGCCATGTAGGCATAGTAATCTACACCAGCATCATTACCAACCTCGCCATAAGAAGCACGAAGTTTCAAGGATTGAATTTTGTCACGCAAAGGAGCCATGAAATCCTCTTTAATAATGCTCCAACTACCGCCTAAAGACCAGAAATTACCCCAACGGTTGTCGGGATGAAAACGGGATGAACCATCACGACGGAAAGAGGCTTCGACAAAATATTTACGATCGAAGTTATACCTTGCCCGCGAAAGATAGCTCTCGAGCCTATAATTATCCTGATAACCGTCTATTGAAGTAAGAGTTGTAAAATTTACCAGTTCTGTAACACCCTCGAAGGTCTCATTTGTCTTATAAACATATGAGTATGCTCTGTTCCACGAATAATTCTCGTGTCCAACTAATACATCGACATTGTGTTTCCCAAACTCTTTAGTCCAAGTAAGCATCTGCTGGAATGTGTAATTCTTGTAGCGGTAAAAAGTACGAGAAGTACGACCATGATTTCCTGCACCATCACCTATTTCAGCATTGTCATAATCCTGATTTTCACTATTTCTAAGGCTTATATCTCCTTTTATCGAAAGTTTAAAATCCTTTAAGAAAGTGATATCAGTGAAAGCTTGACCTTGTAAAGTATTCCTAAAGGTCCTGTCCATATTCTTCTCAAGTTCCCAAACAATGTGACGGTCCAGGTTCTGAGGACGTGCATAAGAACTTCCCCTGTCATAAATTTTCTTTCCGTTTTCGTCATATACATATTCACCTGTAGCAGGATCATGCACAAAAACAGGATAAATAGGAGACATATTTCGAGCATAATAGAATGGGTTAATATAAGTAGTAGCATGACCTGCATCACCTGTAGAATTGTTTGATATCTGATGCGAGCCGGCAAGTGTAAACCCGGCCTTAAACCAACTTTTAGGAGTAACACTTATGTTGGCTCTACCTGTAAAACGTCTGAAATCAGAAGAGATGACATATCCCTTTTCATCCAGGAAACCTGCTGAGAAAAACATGCTGCTCTTGTCTGTAGCAGCATCTCCTGTTACAGTGTAATCCTGCCTGTAACCATTCCTTTCAATATACTTTGCCCAGTCAAGATCGTCATATCCCGGGAGTATTTTTGCATCAGCAACCAACTTACCATTAGAATCAAAAAGCGCATTGTTTGCTTTGTTATACACATTGTATTTTAAATATGTATCTACAAGTGAAGATGATGCCTTAGCATTAGCCAAAGCCTCAGTAGGATAAGTTGTTGGATTACTTGACATCAAATAATTCCTGTAACCCAGCCACATTGTCTCCATGAAATCATTTGCTCCCATTCTGTCATAATCAGAAATACCCCTTGTAAAAATACCCTGATTGACTGAAGCATTGATAGTTACCTTGTCACTTTTTCCTTTTTTGGTGGTAATAAGAATTACACCGTTGGAGGCTCTATTTCCAAAAAGTGCAGTTGAAGCAGCATCTTTTAAAACAGTGATGTTTTCAATATCACGAGGATTCAGATCTGAAATATTACCTCCAAATGGCACTCCATCCAATACATACAGAGGTGCATTAGTACCATTAATTGAGCCAAAACCACGAATACGAATATCCGGATCAGAACCCGGTTCACCATAAGTACTGTTAACCTGAATACCAGTCCCGGTTCCTTCAAGAACACTTGCTACACTTGAAACAGGCCGTTTTTCGATACTTTTTGTATTTACCGCTGTAATGGCTCCTGTAACAGACTCTTTAGGAGCTGTACCATATGCGACCATTACAACCTCGTCAAGAGCTCTTGTATCGGGTTCAAGAATTACATTAATAACACTCCTGCCTTCGATAGGTATCTCTACAGTCTTGAAACCAATGTAAGAAAAGATAAGTATACCATTTGAAGGAGCATTAATAGTATAAGTACCATTGTCAAATGTGACAACTCCGGATTTAGTTCCCTTAAGCATAACGCTTGCATAAGGGACAGGGGCATTGGTCCCCTGTTCGGTCACTTTTCCCGTAACCTTTATGTTCTGGGCAAAAGTAACCCATGGACACATCAGAAACAGAATTGTGATCATTAAAGTGAATCTTTTCATAAAATGTTTAGTTAAAATGAAACTTTAGTTTGTTTTATAAACAAATATAACCTGATTTTTTAGAATACAAAAAAATCAGCTATTTATAATCCATTACCCTTGAAACGGGAACAACGCTCAAATCTGCTACTCTCGCCGATTTGAACAAAAAATAGCCGGCAATTGCAATCATTGCCGCATTATCAGTAGTAAACTTAATTTCCGGTAAAAAAACCTTAAAATCTCTGTCATTTCCTTCCATAGATACTCTCTCCCTTAGAGCCGAATTTGCTGATACGCCTCCTCCAAGGGCAACTTCCCTGATTCCCGTCTTCTTGACGGCAAGAAGTAACTTCTCCATTAATATATCAATCAGGGTTTTCTGAAAAGAAGCACAAATATCATTAATATTGTTTGATATGAACAACTTGTCATCATTCATTTTATCTCTCAAAAAGTAAAGAAGCGACGTTTTAACACCACTAAAACTATAATCGAATCCTTTTACCTTAGGCTTTGCAAAATTAAATGCTCTGGAATTGCCAAGTTTTGCATATTTATCCACTATAGGCCCTCCAGGGTATCCCAAACAAAGCATCTTGGCACATTTGTCGAATGCCTCACCCACAGCATCATCTATAGTTTGGCCTATAATTTTAAACTTTAAGGGGCTCTCCACAACTATTATCTGAGTATGTCCTCCGGAAACTATGAGTGAAATAAAAGGGAAATGAGGGTACTCTTTATCCTTGTCAGGCTCCTTAATAAAAGGGGATAGCAGATGCCCCTGAAGATGATTTACATCAACTATAGGTTTACCTGTTGCCAGAGACAGTCCTTTTGCAAAGGACGTTCCGACCAGAAGAGATCCCAAAAGACCAGGCCCTCTTGTAAAAGCTATCACATCAATGTCATTCAGGGAAACTTCTGCAAGCTTAAGAGCCCTGTCGACTACTGGTACAATATTTTGTTGATGGGCTCTTGAAGCAAGCTCGGGAATTACTCCGCCATATTTGCTGTGAACCTCCTGCCCTGCCATAACGTTTGAAAGCAACATTTCATTTCTAAGTACTGCTGCAGAAGTGTCGTCACACGATGATTCTATTCCAAGTATTGTAAGATCCATAACTACTATATATCCCGCAAAATTGGTTTATTTTTAACAAACTCCTCCACTATTTTGATTAATTTTGTCATTTAAACGAATCATATATCAACATTTTAAAAAAAATAGCAGTTATCATTTTGTCGTTGGTAATACTCATTCCAGCAAGTATTTACATTGCCCTTCAAGATCCTAATCTCCAAACAAAATTAACAGGAAAAATCGTTGAAAATTTATCAAAAAACATTAAAGCTGACATCTCGATAGGCAAGGTATGCTATCTGTTTTTTAACAAAATCATAATAAACGATCTTTCTATCACATACAACTCAAATATTGATACCCTTATAAGCTGCAAAAAACTTTCTGTAAGTTTTTCTGCAAGGGACGTTTTTTTCAGAAACAGATGCAACATTAAAAAAATTTCACTTTCCGATGGACAATTTAACCTGATAACATGGGCAGACAAAACGACAAATGTCGACAGATGCTTTAACCTCTATAAAAATATTAGCAAGGATACTACTCATATCTTTGACAGTAAAATAAAAATTAATGATCTCCGGGCCAGGAATATTAAGTTCACTTTTCGAGATTTTAGTTCTAAGGCTCCCGACAGACACGGAGAATGTTTGTCTTTCAAAGATTTAGTATGCGACATTTCAGATTTGAGAGTAAAAGATTTTAAAAACAAAGATAAAATGTTCCATGGCAACTTGGTAAATCTCTCATTAGTAGAACAAAAGAGTGGTTTTAGAATTGACAAGTTAAGTGGTAATGCAAAAATAGGCCGAAGAGGAATATTTATTGACGATTTATATTTGTTTGACAGTAAGACTGAATTAAGAGCAGACTATTTAAAATTTCACTTTAATGGAATTAACAGTTTCAAAAATTTTGTTGACAGTGTCAAAATAGAGACATCTCTTGACAACGCTTTCATAAGTTTTAATACGCTCTCTAAGCTCGCACCCACATTAAAAGGGAACAGTCTCTCTATCTATGCCAGCGGAAAAATTGAAGGCACTATCTCTTCTCTAAAAACAGAAGATTTAACCATAACCTCAGAATCAGGACTTTCATTTATAAGTCTAAATGCAAGGATATCAGGTCTTCCTGATATAAGAGAAACTATGCTTTTTCTCGACATCAATGATGCCGAAACAATGGCAAGTGATATATCGAGAATAGTCTCCTCGATCAACAGCAATCAACCGGAGAACTTATTCTCAAAACTATCCCCACTCATTAAATATAGCTTTAGAGGCAGAGTTGCAGGACTATTTTCAGACTTTGTGGCAAATGGCAATTTAACCTCATCAATTGGTGATATTTACATGGATATGCTACTAAGAGAAAATCGTTCAGAACATGGTTTGGATATTGAGGGAAAGCTTCTGGCTAATAACTTTAACATTGGACTTCTTGTTCAAAACAGCAATATAGGCAAGACCACATTTAGAAGTACACTTAGTGGACTAATTAGAGATGAAAGATATGGTGGAAGCAAATTTAATATTGACAGCATTTCTGTCAGAAGAATTGATTTTAAAGACTATTCCTATTCAAATATATACTCCGTTGGAAGCTATGTTGACAATAAATTTGACGGAAGAGTAGTATGCCATGATCCCAATTTGAATTTTATCTTTCAGGGAATATTTGGCCGTTCCTCAAAAAAAGATTCATATTATGACTTCTATGCAGATGTTGCTTATGCAGATCTTGCAGCCCTTAATCTTGATAAAAGAGACTCTGTTTCTGTCATCAGCTTCAAAACCCTGGCGAACTTTACTCATAAAGTTGATGGTGATATTATTGGAACAATAAGTGCTAAGTCAATTGAATACAAAAATAGAGACGGAGAGTTTAATATTGGAGACATAATTATTCAATCGCTGACAAATCAAGACAACTTTAATCTTACCATTAAGTCAGGTTTTGCCGATATTACATATAAAGGTTCAGATTTCATTACCGGATTTGTCGAAAAAGTTTTGAAAACAACTTTTGACCGTCATATTCCATCTCTTCTTGCTAAAAAGGAATGGAGTCCAAATATTGACAGCAGTAAACACTATCGCCTGACAATCAACACATTCAATACAAAGGCCATTAATGAACTACTTCTCCCCGGACTTGACATAGCTGAAAAAAGTGCACTTTTGGTTGAAATTGATGAAAATGACAACCTGAATCTCTCTCTTTTATCTAAAGAGCTGGGATATAAAGATTACAAAATCCATGATCTTTCTTTGAAACTCGATTCCTACAGTAATCATATGCTTTCTGATATCAAGTCATCGGGAATAACTATCTCAAAACTGATGCTCGACAGCAATAGGATAGTTTTTTCCGCAAGCCATGATACTTTAAGCTTACGAACAGCATTTTCCAATGAAAGCGATGTAAAAAACCGCGTTTTACTTAGTACTCGAACAAACATAAGAAGAGAAGTATCCTCTCCAAAACCTATTTTTGACATATATGTCAATCCTTCGAGAATGATCATAAACAACCAGTTATGGTCTCTCTCCCCTTCAAGAATCTTAATAAACAATAATAATATTCAAGTAGAAGGATTTAAAATAGAAAACGACAAGCAGTTCTTTACAGCTGAGGGACGTGTGTCCAATTCTGAAAATGATTCTATTAATTTAAAAATAAACTGCTTTGATATATCATTGTTTGATGCTTTCATGAAAAAACCATTGCATTTTACAGGATTATTTTCAGGAGATATTGTTTTCAAAGAAGCCTTCAATAAACCACAAATACAAATGCATCTTAACGGACAGGCAGTATCAGTGGTAAAAAGAGATATTGGATCTCTAAGCATGTCAAGCAAATGGAACAACCCTGAGAAGAAATTAGATTTGATAGTCTTTAACGATTTGAATGGAAAAAGAACAATGGATATTTCAGGCACATATGCTCCAAAAGAAAAATACATTGACATTACAGGTAATTTCAATAACCTGGACCCGGGTTATGCTTCTCCTATTTTTACCGGAATAGTATCTGATATAACCGGAGGCATCAACGGAAAAATTAATTGCAAGGGTCCTATAAACAAACTCGTATTAACAAGTGAAGATGCCTCTCTAAAAGATCTTTCATTCACTGTTGACTATACAAAAGTAAGATATACTATAAATGGGCAAACAAGACTTCACGAAAACGGACTTGTATTTGTAAACACATTTATAACAGACCAGTACGGATCGAAAGGTACCATTAATGGTGGAATTACATATACTCACTTCCGTAATCTTGCTTTCAATACTACTATTAATTTTTCCAATATAGAACTTATCAATCTCACTGAGTCAGATAACAGCACATTTTATGGAAAAGCCTTTGGCAATGGTTATTTCAATCTAAAAGGCACGCTAAAAAAAATATTTATGGAGCTGTCAGCTCAGTCCAATAAAAACACAGAAATACATATTCCTCTTTCAAACGGTAACGAAGCCGTAAATTCCAATTTGTTGAAATTTGTTCAGAACACAAGTTTTACAGCAGATAAAATTACAATTCACCAAACTCAAGAAAAAAAAGAAAAACCAGCATCTACAGAGCTCGAGGTCCAACTTAAATTGAATATCACCCCTGATGCTGCAATGCTCATAGAAATTGACAAGTCTGCAGGTGATGTCATCAAAGGATTTGGAAGCGGACTAATTAGTATGGATATCAAACCTTCAAAACACATTTTTAACATCAAGGGAGACTACTTAATTGAAAGCGGTTCGTATAAATTTGTTCTCCAAGGAATATTTAACAGAGATTTTATTATTCAGCAAGGTGGTACTATCGGCTTTAACGGAGATATTAATAAAACGACTCTCAATCTTACTGCAAAATACAGAACCAAAACATCAATCAACACCTTAATTTCAGATACCAGCTCTGTCAGCAGCAGAAGAACAGTAGACTGTCTGATTAAGTTAACAGGCCCTTTGATGAACCCTAATATCGCCTTTGACATAGAAATACCCGATCTGGATCCCATTACGAAAGCAAGAGTTGACGCAGCACTTAATACCGAAGATAAAGTTATTAAACAGGTAATGTCTCTCCTCGTTTCCAACAGTTTTATTCCGGATATCCAGTCAAGTGTTGTAAATAATTCCACTCTGTTGTATTCCAATGCCACAGAAGTGTTATCCAATCAGATAAACAAAATTTTCAATCAATTGGACATCCCACTTGACCTGAGTTTCAATTATCTGCCTGGACAGAATGGTAGAGATATTTTCGACGCCGCTGTGTCAACACAACTTTTCAATAATAGAGTTATAATCAACGGCAACATAGGAAATGCAAGATATTCAAACAGTACAAACGAAGTTGTCGGCGATGTGGACGTTGAAATAAAACTGGATGATAAGGGAAAGTTCCGTGCCAAGTTATTCTCACATTCTGCAGATCAATTTTCAAATTATTTGGACAACAGCCAGAGAAATGGTGGCGGTTTCGTTTATCAGGAAGAGTTTACAACATTCAAGGAATTGCTAAAAAGCATATTCGGAAACAAGAAGAAACGTAAGGCCGAGAACAAAGCCAATAATATCAAAGAGTAACTTCAACAATTTTTCCTATTGCATAACGGTCATAAGGCCGTTCAACCCTTATATAATTTCTTGTGTAGCCATACATTTTACCACCCTTTTGAGTACTCTCAAAAAGTACATATTCTTTTTTACCCTTTTGAGAATCCACAAATTCATCATGCAAAATTTTGCATAGAGATTCAAGTTTGACAACACGTTCATGTTTAACTCGCTCATCCACTTGCTCATCCATATTGGCTGCAGGAGTATTTGCTCTTTTGGAATATGGAAAAACATGAATAAATGCCGGTCGTAGAGTGTTCAGAAAATTAAAAGTCTCATTAAATTCGCTCACATCTTCACCAGGAAAACCCACAATAACGTCTACACCTATGAATGCATCAGGCATATATCTTCTCACAATCTTAACCTTCTCTCTAAAAAGAGAAGTATTATAACGCCGGCTCATTAACGCAAGAATTTTGTCAGAACCCGATTGCAGTGGGATATGAAAATGATGAAGAAATTTAGAATTTTCTGCCACCCATTTAATTATATCCTCAGTTAGCAAATTTGGCTCTATAGAAGATATCCGGTAACGTTCTATACCTTCAACTTTCTCAAGTTCCTTGAGCAAATCAAGAAAATTCTCTCCAGTGCTTTTTCCAAAATCACCGGTATTAACTCCAGTCAAAACAATCTCTTTTATACCTTTTGAAGCTATCTCATTAGCCTCTTCCACCAGAAAATCAATAGGAAGATTTCTGCTTTGACCTCTTGCGAGTGGAACTGTACAGTAAGCACAGTGATAGTCACAGCCATCCTGAACCTTTAAAAAAGACCTTGTTCTGTCATCCGAAGAGTAGGCGGGAAATATGGTGTTAGTATTACTGACAGATAAATTTTTACGAATATGCTTTCCCCCAGTTAATTGAGAAACTCTTAAGAAAACATCCTGT
>JAHDRO010000080.1 GCA_018433265.1 Bacteroidales bacterium | reverse complement strand
TAGCACTGCTGTTATCAAAATTTTAAAAAAACTCTCTGAACAGGAGATTTTATGATCATATGTTTGAACTATCATTCTTGTGTTTATGCTTCAAAGCTGCTTTAACAAAGGCAACAAAAATGGGCTGTGGCCTTTCAGGTGTACTTTTCAACTCAGGATGAAACTGTACTCCGATAAAGAAAGGATGTCCTGGTAATTCTATAATCTCAACCAATCCGGTATCTGGATTCTTGCCGGAGGCATGAAGCCCTCCCTTCTCAAGAGCTTCAACATAATTGCTATTAACCTCGTATCTGTGTCTGTGTCTTTCCGAAATTTCCTTTTTGCCATAAATGGAATATGCAAGGGAGCCTTCTTCTATATCACACCTATACGCACCCAGCCTCATTGTTCCACCTTTGATTGTAAGACTTTTTTGATCTTCCATCAAATCTATTACCGGACTTTTGGCATTCTGCTTAATCTCTGTAGTCATGGCATCTTCTAGTCCAAGGACATTTTGAGCAAATTCAACTACTGCCATTTGCATGCCAAGACATATGCCAAAAAATGGAATTCCCCGTTCTCGTGCATATTTTACTGAAAGAATTTTACCTTCAATGCCTCTCTCCCCAAAACCTGGAGCAACAAGAATTCCATGCATATCAGCAAGTTTGTCTGCCACATTGTTTTCATTGACATATTCACTATGCACGTAGTGAACTTTGACCTTGCACTCATTTTCTGCTCCGGCATGTATAAAGGATTCCAAAATAGATTTGTAGGCATCTTGCAATTCAACATACTTTCCAACCAATGCAATATCTACTGTATCTTTAGGATTATGAATCCTTTCCAAAAATTCTTTCCATTTCACAAGTTCAAGATTGTGTGTCAGATATGAATCCAATTTAAACTTTCTAAGAACGAGCTCATCCAGTTTTTCCTTATACATATTCAACGGCACATCATAAATACTGGATGCATCAATTGACTCAATTACTGCATTTGGTCTTACATTGCAGAACAATGCAACTTTTCTTCTAATTTCTGAAGGTAAAGGATGTTCTGTGCGACAAACAATTATATCTGGGTGCACCCCGTTTTGTTGTAATGCCCTCACTGAATGCTGTGTCGGCTTGGTTTTAAGCTCTTTGGCTGCATTTAAATAAGGCACGAGTGTCAGGTGAACCACAAGACAATCCTCATCCGGAAGTTCCCATTGAAGTTGTCGAACAGCTTCAATAAAAGGAAGAGACTCAATGTCACCCACTGTACCCCCAAGTTCTGTAATAATTACATCAAAATTACCCGACTTACCCAGCAACAACATTCTGCGCTTTATTTCATCAGTAATATGAGGAATTATCTGAACTGTCTTTCCAAGGTAAGCGCCCTGTCTCTCCTTGTCAATTACAGTTCTATAGATCTTGCCGGTCGTAACATTATTGGCCTTAGATGTAAAGGTACTCAGAAACCTTTCATAATGACCCAGATCTAAATCGGTCTCGGCACCATCCTCTGTAACGTAACATTCTCCATGCTCATATGGACTAAGTGTACCCGGGTCACCATTGATATATGGATCAAATTTT
>JAHDRO010000019.1 GCA_018433265.1 Bacteroidales bacterium | reverse complement strand
GGTAGGCGCAGAATCTATAGAAGAATATCTTCCTATGGTCCAAGGCAAACGGGTAGCCGTTCTTTCAAATCAAACAGGTGTTATTGGAAACACTCATTTGGTTGATACATTGATTGCACTCAAAGTTAACGTAGTATTTATTATGTCACCTGAACATGGCTTTCGAGGAGATGCAGATGCCGGCGAACATGTTTCGAGTTCAGTTGACAAGAAAACCGGAATCCCTATTAAATCCCTCTATGAGGGGAATACCGGTAAACCATCTTCTGAACTTCTCAATCAAATAGACGTTATAATTTTTGATCTTCAAGATGTAGGAGTTAGATTTTATACCTACCTCACTACCATGGCAAGAATGATGGAAGCCTGTGCAGAAAATGGGAAAAAAATGATTGTTCTGGACCGCCCAAATCCACTTGGCTTTTATGTAGACGGGCCAATTCTCGACATGAAGTATAAGTCAGGAGTGGGATGGTTACCTATTCCGGTAATACATGGAATGACATTTGGTGAACTTGCAGGAATGATTAATGGTGAGAAATGGCTGAGTAACGGTATCCAGTGTGATGTTTCCGTTATAAAGTGCAAGAACTACACTCACGCTTCCATGTATACTCTTCCTGTTAAACCATCTCCAAACCTTCCTGAAATGAGATCTATATATCTATATCCTTCAATGTGTTATTTTGAGGCTACCCCAGTCAGCCTTGGAAGAGGAACAGATCATCCCTTCCAGATGTATGGTCATCCAAATATGAAAGGTTACGATTTTAATTTTACTCCCAAAAGCATCCCCGGAGCAAAAAATCCGCCTCAACTCAACAGAGTCTGCTATGGAGTTGATTTGACAAAAGAACCTTCCATTGAAGAAATAAACAAAAAGGGAATTAATCTGGAATATTTGATAGATGCTTATCACAATCTCAACCTTGATAACTTTTTCTTCAACTCTTTCTTTGAATTACTCATTGGAAGAGATTATGTAAGAAAAATGATAATTGCAGGCAATTCTGCTACAGAAATCAAGTCCATGTGGGCTGGAGATGTTGCAAAATTTAAAGAACAGCGTAAACCGTATTTACTTTACCCTGACAATAACTAACCCAATTAAAATACAATCTCCCTTACTTCATTTTCCAGTACATTTATCTGTACTCTCAAAGTGTCGTCAGGGAGAAGTTTTTCAATCTTTTCAGGCCATTCTATCAACGAAAGAGAACCATTTTCAATAAACTCGTCAAAACCTATATCATAAGCTTCTTCAATCTTGTCGATCCGGTAAAAGTCGAAATGGTATATTGACTTACCCTCTTTTGTCCGATATTCATTGATAATGGTAAAAGTAGGACTGTTTACAGTGTCAGGTACACCGAGCACTTTGCAAATAGCCTTGATAAAAGTTGTTTTTCCGGCACCCATTGTCCCATAAAAGGCAATAACATTACTCCCGGCAGTAAGTTTCAGAAATCTGGCAGCAACATTCTCGATTTCCTCCAAATTATTTATCACTATCCTTTTAGACATGCTTCAAAGGTATATTTTTTTAAATATTAACGCAAACATCAAATATTTTTCTAACTTGGGGAAAAGACCTTCTTTATATGAAACCCCAAGTTTTGGTTATGAACTTCACTCATGTTCATGAACATGAGAAAAGCTTACAAAATTGCGAATATAAGTGGATTGACTGTACACAATTATCAGGCACCAGCCGATACTGTGACAAAGAGGCAGAAAAGCAATTGATTGAGAAAATCTCTCCCTACACCCCTGATGGGATACATTTTATCGATTCGGGGAATTATCACTATATGAGCAAACTATGGACTGATAAAATAAAAAGACCTTTTTACTTAATAGTGTTCGATCATCACCCTGATTTGCAGCCGCCTTTGTTTGACAATTTGCTCTCTTGCGGCTGCTGGATCAAACATCTTATCGATACTAACCATTACCTCAAAAAAGTTTTCATTATGGGTGTGTCTGAAGAATACGTTGACAATATAGAATTCAAATATAAAGACCAATTAGTTGTTTACAGCAATAAAGATTTAAACAGAAAAGCGACTTTGCTACAGATTGCAGAACTAAAACTTGAGGAACCTGT
>JAHDRO010000199.1 GCA_018433265.1 Bacteroidales bacterium | reverse complement strand
TTGAGCAAATATAACTCTAGAATGATCATAAAAAATATCTGGGGTCTCATTTCTGTCTCCTCTTGGAATATAGTTGAAAGGTTCAACTTTTAATCTTGACTTTTTATATATGATATCAACTATTTTGGGAGTTGGGAGAGAACAGCCTGAAGAATCGGCAATTTTCTGAGCAGTTGCAGGAGTCATGGGAATGATAAAGGCAGATTTACCCTCTCCCACAGTCAGATAATCCGGTTTAACAAAAAGAGTAACCCTGTGAGTTTTATGATTTGCATCCCTGTCTTTATAAGATATTTTTACAAAACCTTTCATATAATCGGGAACATTTTCTGAGATTATTTCGTCGTATATCAGTTTTTCCCTCTCTTCCAAAGGCAAAGTTCTCATTTTCTCATAAAAAGGAGAATCACCTTTATTCACCTGCGAACAGAGTGGATTAAAGGTGACTGTCAATAACAAAACTATCAGAATCTCTCTTCTCATTACAAGCTACTTTGTAACCTCGATCTCCTTTGCAGTGTAACCGAGTTTCTCAATAGCCTTTGCAAGTTTAACCTTATCTGTCTTGGAAGGATCATACTTCATCCATATTGTATGATTTTCAAGATTGACTTTCAAATCCTTGACTCCTGCCTCAAATGGCAATTTATCCTCAAGTTTCTTCTTGCAGTTAGGGCAATCAATATCAACCGAAAAAGTTACTTCCATCTCTTTAGCTGCCTTTTTCCCCTGAGCGTTTGCCACATTTGAGAAAAAAAACAGAGATGCAACAAGTATGAGCGAGATTGATTTAAATAAATTCTTCATGACTGTAATATTTTGTAAAATTAATAAAAAATTAAAATAATTATTTCCAAAGAGTAAATCTCAGACCGGCATATAATTTAATCCCCATAAGTGGTCCCCAAATTACTGTTGTATTGAATCCCTCGCTATATGGCTGGTCTGCGTTTAGAATGGGATTTTTCTGGCGATAATTAGTCAAGTTCTCACCACCTATATATACGTCCAGCTTTTTAAATTTTTTTGTAACCTGGGCAAAAAGAACAGAATACACAGGAGAATACTCCTTGTCCATAAAGTTTGGTAATCTTGCAGGGCCATTAAGCTGAGCCGTAAAATCAAATGTCCACTTATTCATTCTTGTGGCATATTGTAAATTAAGCACGCCCTTATACTTACTCATCAGAGGCCTTTCAACAAGTCCCTGACTTTCAAGAGTCACTTTGGCATCAGTCAGTCTGTAAGTAAGCAGAATTGTAAATCTTTCAACAGGCTGAATTGAAAAATCCGCCTGGTAAGTATTTGTATATGACCGTCCAGACAAATTGTAAAGCCAAATTGAAGAGAGGTCTCTTTCTTGATCTACGATCAATTGATGTTGAAAATCAGTCCTGAAATATTCAAAACTAACTGTAGCATTTTTGTCAAACCCTATCGGAAGATATCCTGTAACATTCATGCCATAAGTCCATGCCTCCTCCATATCAGGATTTTCCTCAATTTTTATCTTTCTTCCCGTAGAAAGAATACCTAAATTGTCTGCAATTTGATTTGGTGATCTGAATCCACGACCGGCCGATGCTCTGAAAACAAGCTTATCGGTAAAACCGTACTTAACATTCATCCTTGGAGCAAAAAGCCATCCATGAATATTATTTTTGTCAAGTCTAAGCCCTGCCACCACAGTTATCTTATCTCCATTTACATATGTATACTCACCATAAGCACCTGCAGATTGTTCTTCTCTTCCAACATACGATTCATTCAAATGCTCGTCAAAATTGTCGTACTGACCGCTCAAACCAATTATATATTTATGATTGTTATTTATTTGATTCTGCAACATTATATTGACAAAAAATGAATTTTGAGTTGCATCATAACTTTTATAACCAAAAAAAGAGTTCATGTCATACATTGAATAGTCCACCACAGCGGCAACATTTTTTGAATTACTCTCATTCAAGGGTATGCCCAGTTTTGCATATCCGTTTAAACCCTTGTTTTTAATTTTTGAACCCCAAAGGTCATCCGTAACTTTCGAACCATTTTTAAAATCATTCATACCGGCAATACGTTCGTCGCTCATTGCCTTGAGACCGAATCTCAGTTGCATACCATTGGAAGGGGCAAATAACCAACGATTTGAAAAATTAAACTGAGTAGTTAAAGGTTCATCCTTAAATCCATCGTCATTACCATCATGTTCCATTGGGTCAATTGAAAAATGCCCCAGTATGACAGTACTCCACTTTGGATTTATCTGCAGGGATGAGGCCACATTTGCTTCCGCACGCAGCATGTTACTCAAAAAGAGATTCACAAAAAGTGGTTGTTCAGTTGTAGGTTTTCTGTGCTCCATATTAATTTGACCAGTAATTGCCTCAAGACCATTTACAACCGAAGAAGGTCCTTTTGCAATTTGGATACTTTCAAGCCATTGTCCGGGAATATACGAGAGACCAAATGGAGCTGCAATTCCCCGCATGACGGGACGATTTTCGTCAAGCATCTGCGTATACTGACCCGACAAACCAAGAAGTCTGATTTGTCTTGCCCCAGTAATTGCATCAGAATAACCCACTGACACACTGGCAGAATTTTCAAAACTCTCTGCAAGATTACAACAGGCCATTTTGCAGAGACCA
>JAHDRO010000325.1 GCA_018433265.1 Bacteroidales bacterium | reverse complement strand
TATTCCTGATGTTTCCCATAGAATTGCTCCAGAACGCTCGGTAACAGAAGCAATTGAGAGTGCATTACCACTAGTAAGTGATCCGATCAGAACCTTTGCGCCTTCTTTAGAAATCAAGCGTTCCGCTTCAGTAACTGCAGCTTGTGGAGTAGGAGCATCGGCATTTACAAACTGAATTTGCTTACCCTTTACACCTCCTGCTTCGTTAACAAATCTCCGAGCTAAATCAGCTCCTCGAAAAGCCTGTTCACCAAGCATTGCATTGGCTCCGGAACGAGGGAATATCGTGCCTATTTTGATGACATCCTGTGCAATTGCCGGCATTGCTAGAATAACTAGCATAGCAAAAAATGTGGCAAGACGAAGTTTTCTTCTCATTAAGCCGCCTCCTTAAATTTTCTAAACCTCTTTACCAAGAGGGATAGGATTCTGCACACAAAGTTTCCCACCACTAATCTCGATTGTCGTACCATCGATATATGCCGCAGTGTCACTTGCGAGGAAGACTACAACTTTTGCTATTTCTATCGGTTCAGCGATTCTACCTAAAGCAATAGTATTAGCAACTGCTAAAGGGTTCTTATCGACTATTCCTTGGGATAGAGGTGTCCGAACCACTCCCGGCATATAAGCCACAACCCTAATCCCATAACGAGCCAATTCACCGGCTAATGTGGCTGTAAGGTTTAATACTCCTGCTTTAGCAGCACCATAGCCTCCATGGCCTATTGAAGGCATCTTTGCTGCCCATGAAGCAGCGTTAATTATGCAACCTCCACCTCTTTGAATCATGGATGGAATAGAGGCTTTTGAGCACAAAAAAACCGATGTTAAATTTAAAGACAA
This sequence comes from Bacteroidales bacterium, assembly GCA_018433265.1. The sequence goes on along the minus strand of JAHDRO010000325.1, from coordinate 2,097 downwards.
CATCTTGTTCCATGATTCAAGGCTCGTCTGCAAAAGCTCAGAAGCTATTAAGACACCGGCATTATTAACTAAGATATCAATACCGCCTATTTCTCTTATTATGGATTCAAAACAATCAGTGACTGATTCTTCGTTAATAATGTCGACTATATAAGACTTGCATTTACCTCCGAATAATTCAATTTCTTTCGCAACTTTCTCGGTCGATATCTTGTCCAAAAGACATACGATAGCACCTTCTCGAGAAAATAGCTTTGCTATCTCTTTTCCAATACCGCCAGCACTGCCGGTAACAACAACTACTTTATTTCGCAGCTCGGGATACACTTTTATCACCTGCCGATCACTCAAGAAGCCGATCATCAAAAGCCGTCTTGGTCAAAGGCTCACATCCATTCTTTTTAACTAATATCATATTTTCAACATGACCTCCGCCTATTCCCGGTAATAAAATTCCTGGCTCAAGACATATGACTTCATTCTCTATCAAATGTTCAACCGCTTCACCTTCTCCAACTTTATCCCCAATAGAAGGGGCTTCATGAATATCAGTTCCAATACCGTGCCCTACAATTCCAAGATAAGTATACTGGCCCAGGCCTACCTTATCCGCAGCGCCTTGACATGCTTGTGCAATTTCAGCGGTTGAAACACCCGCACGGACAGAATTCTGCCCTGTAAGCAACATATCCACCATACATCTATAAATTTTTTTCTGTTCGTTGGTTGCCTTTCCTCCAACAACGGTTGTACGTGCGATATCTCCTTGATAACCATTGAGCACAGCTGCCCCACAATCACTGTATAACAGTTCACCATTCCTTAGACGCTTATCGGTTGGAAAACGATAGCCGATAGTCCCATGATCTCCAGAACACACTAGGGGCATGTATGGCGTTTCTTCAGAGCCAGCAAGGTTCATGGCATATGATGCAGCAGCAGAAATTTCCATTTCGGTTACGCCAGGCTTATTCATGGACATAACTGTCTCCATTCCGATGTCTACTATTTCAGCTGCTAATCTAATAGCTTTGATTTCATCAGGATGCTTTATTCTTCGAGCCTTATCTATTACTGGTGTACCATCCTGAAACTTAACATTTGGCATGGTACGTTGCATTTCGGAAAAAACATTAAACGGAAGCATATCAAGCCCAACTTTTGCATTAAGCAGACCTAACTGCTTAAAGGCATCTTGAACAATCTTCACACCATGAAGCATAACGAAAGGAAATGCTACAAAATCAGTAATCCAGGGCATCGATGTTTTAACACGCTCATAACATCCACTTGCCACAAGGAATTTAACCTTTCCATCGCGCGTGATGATTAAAATATATCGATTGCCATGAAACCAAAGACTAAAAACAGATCGAAAGGATATCGCATACCTAATTGTATCCAGCTTTGTAAAGGCCACAGCATCCAGATCATTAGCCTTAATCTCGTCAACAACCCTCTGAAGTCGATGTTTCCTTACTGCTGCCCAATCTATTCTCTGTTCCCAGTCAACATTCATGTTCATATAATTCCCCCTTATAGATAAAAAAGCATATTTTGTATAATTGTATATACAAATTACCAGGGAATTATAAAACGTTTCTTATGGTTGTCAAGGGAAATTTTTCAGATTTGGAGTAATCGGCTTTATAAGCGCACTTGTAATGCGCAGGTACCGGGTTCGATTCTCGGTCTCTGTTTTAATAAATATTTACAATTTAGATAATTAGTTCGGAAACCAGATACTCTGGGACTGAATCTTTGTTCCCGTGGACGATCAAAACGGAAGATTCCGATATCCGAAGAAGGATTTATGATTCGGGTTTACAAAGCCTATCCCCTTCATCTCTTCCAGGAGTTCGCATTGTAAAGACAAGATTCGGTATCGCCCCAAACAGGCATCCTCTCCCTAGTTCCCCAGAAGGTTTTTGTTTTTTTAGTATGGCATTCTCCATCTACAGATCCTTCGACCATTGCCTTACCCGCGCTGGGCGATAAAAGTATCCCACAGGGTTTTGTAGAGACCATCCTTTTGCCTTAACCGCTCGTGGCTTCCTTCTTCCGCGATTTCGCCGTTTTTCAACACTATTATGTTGG
>JAHDRO010000001.1 GCA_018433265.1 Bacteroidales bacterium | reverse complement strand
GAATAATAATTTCAGTCAAAGTGTCTCTGTCAATGGAGTCGACATAATTTTTCTCAACTTCAGAGAGCACCAACAAAAGTTTATCCCATTTTCCTGCTTTTACGGACAACTCTCTGTTTCTGGCCGAATATGTATCCAATATTCTGAATATCAGAAAAATTATCAAACAAAATATTAAGATATATATAAAAGGATTATTCTTCATCCTCTCTTTGAAATTCTTGAAAAATGACATATTATTCAATATTAACAATTTCTATTCCTGCTCTTCTAAGAAGTTCAATTCCATCAGAGACTCTGTAATCTTCCTTGTAAACCAGCCTTACAATACCTGCTTGAATTATCAGTTTGGCGCACTCCAAACAAGGAGCAGTAGTTACATATAAAGTGGCTCCAAGGCTACTATTACCGGATCGGGCAACTTTAGTAATTGCGTTTGCTTCTGCATGAAGCACATAAGGCTTTGTGTGTCCTTCATCGTCTTCACAAATATTCTCAAAACCGGCAGGAGTACCATTGTATCCATCAGAAATGATCATTCTGTCCTTAACCAGTAATGCTCCTACCTGTCTTCTCTTACAATATGAATTCTTCGCCCATACTTCAGCCATCTCCAGATAGCTTCTGTCAAACTGTTCCTGTTTGTCTTGCATAAAACTTACTCCTGAACTCTTTGATATAAAAATCTTTTTATACTTTTTTTCGGAGTTTTTTCAAATTCCTCCGGAAAGATTTTAATTTGTTGTATTTTACTGAAATTAGTGAGCTCTTCATTGAGTAAAATGCGATTTTCTTCCATTTTTCTTTCAAGGTCTACCTGTGAAAGCCCATCCTTTTCGGCCTGCTCAAAATCAGGATAAACAAGCAATGTCAAAGAACCCTTTTCTTCAATCACCAAAGATTCTACAACATACTGCATATTGTTAAAAATACTTTCAATCTCTTCAGGATAAATATTTTGACCATTAGGTCCTAAAATCACACTTTTTGATCTTCCCCTTATGTAAAGAAATCCATCACTGTCCATCACCCCGATATCTCCGGTTCTAAGCCACCCATCCTTTAAAAGCACCTCATCAGTAGCTTTCTGGTTCTTATAATAGCCAAGCATGACATTCATACCCTTACATAAAATCTCACCAGGTATATTCTGCGGATCCTCCGAATCAATCTTGATTTCCATCCTCGGAACAGCTTTACCACATGAATACAATCTATTTTTATTCCATGGTGCATAAGAGATAATTGGGCCACACTCAGTCATCCCGTAACCAACGGTAAACGGAAACCCAATTCTTTTGAAAAAAGCTTCAGCCTCTTTATTGAAAGCAGCACCTCCAATAATAACTTCCTGAAACTTTCCGCCAAAGGCTTTTACAAGCTCCTGCTGTATCTTCTTGCCAATTTTTTGATCCACTACCGGAAGCCGGAGAAGTACCCTCATCGCAGTTTTATTGATAAGAGGTTGAAGTTGTATTTTGTATATCTTCTCAATAATCAAAGGCACAGTTATTATTATGTCAGGCTTCACCTCTGCGAATGCTTCCATAATTATCTTAGGGCTTGGTAACTTTGTGAGAAAATAGACGTGAGCTCCAACAGACACCTCAAAAAGAAATTCAAACATCATTCCATACATATGAGCAACAGGAAGCATGGAAACCACATTTGATGTATTGTTTAATTCAGGATGCACTTCCCAGCCAAACATAATGTTTGAAACTAGAGATCTATATGGAAGCATTACCCCTTTTGAAAAGCCTGTTGTGCCTGAAGTGTAGTTTATCAAAGCAAGTTCATCAAGAGTATCCTGGTAATAATGAATATGCTCTGGCCTGAAATTCTTCGGATATTTTTTCCCAAACAATTCGTTTAAATGTTCCCTGGTATCATATATAAGTGGATCCCTGGCATACAGCACAGAAAAATCGGATATTTGAATAATTGCTTCCAGTTCTGATATTTCTATACCATTCATCTGCTCCCAAACTTGCTCTCCAACAAAAAAAATCTTGGAATCCGAGTGACTTAATATATGCCTAATATTCCCCGGCTTGAAATCATGCAAAATAGGCACCGCTACTGCACCATAAGTAAGCGCTGCAAGAAGAACAACTCCCCAGTTAGCCTGATTCTTTGAACAAATAGAAACCTTGTCGCCTTTCTTTAACCCACAAATTTCGAATACTATGTGCAACTTCTCGATTTTACGGGCAACGTCTCTGTAATATAATGTAACACCCTTGTAATCAGATAGAGCTGGATTGTCCCAATTTTCTTTAAAACTTCTCTCAAAAATGAGATTTAATGATTGTTCCATATACTTCAAAAATATTAGGCAAATGTCTGAAGGCTGCACAGATGAGAATACAGGCCATCGAGTTTGATAAGTTCCTGATGAGTACCTCTCTCAACAATCTCACCTGATTTTAGAACAACTATTTCATCAGCAAACTGAATTGTGGAAAGTCTGTGTGCAATCACAACAGATGTTCTGTTCTCCATCAACTTGACTAAAGCCTCCTGTACAAGCCTTTCGCTTTCAGTATCCAATGCTGAGGTAGCTTCATCAAGTATAAGGATAGGAGGGTTTTTCAGCACTGCT
>JAHDRO010000017.1 GCA_018433265.1 Bacteroidales bacterium | reverse complement strand
TCACTTAGCTTCCTGATTTTGTCTTCGGCATCTTGTTTTTTCTTTAACTCCATGTCTACTACATTTTTAGGCGCACAGGAAACAAATTTTTCGTTTGAGAGTTTTTTCATAACATTTTCTATAAAACCATTATAGTATTGTAATTCAGCTTCAATTTTATTTAACTCTTCATTCAAATCTATTTTCTCTTCAAGAGGGATAAAAAATTCAGTTTTATCTACAAGGAATGAAACTCCCAAACTGTCAACGATTTTACTGTTCATTGACTCTATTGTGCCAATATTTGCCATCTTCCCAACCACTCCAAACATCTCTTTCTCAAAATCTCCCCTGTAAAACAGAGAAAGAGACTCTTTTGGAGAGATCCTCTTTGATTGTCTGATATTTCTCACATTCACAACACATTCCTTAACACTTTCAAATTGTTTCAAAAAGGCTGTATTATAACTTTTAGCTTTTGGCTGATCAACAATCATTATACTTTCGCCGTCTCTTCTTTTAGTAATGTTTTGCCACAACTCTTCTGTAATGAAAGGCATAAAAGGATGAAGAAGCCTTAGCAATTTATCAAAAAATTCAATAGTGGCATTATATGTACAGACATCAATTCCTTCTCCATATGGAGGCTTTACAAGTTCTAAATACCATGAACAAAAATCATCCCAAAACAGTTTGTAAAGTTGCATAAGAGCATCAGATATTCTGAATTTATCAAAATGATCATTAATTATATCAATACATGAAGAGAGTAATTCATCAAACCATTTGACTGCAACTTGAGCTTCAATAGATTGTTTCAACTCATTGTCAATGTTCCACCCATTGACAAGACGATACGCATTCCAGATTTTATTTGCAAAATTTCTGCCTTGCTCTACTTGAGATTCGTCAAAAAGAATATCATTCCCGGCATTACTGCAAATCAGCATTCCTACCCTTACTCCATCAGCTCCGTATGTCTCCATAAGTTTGATGGGATCCGGAGAATTTCCCAAAGACTTGGACATCTTGCGACCAAGCTTATCCCTTACGGTACCTGTTAGATAAACATTTTTAAAAGGCCTGTCACCACAAAATTCATGTCCGGCCATTATCATTCTGGCGACCCAAAAAAATAGAATTTCAGGTGCAGTTACTAAATCATTAGTTGGATAATAATATGCCAAGTCCCTGTTAGGTTTGGCATCAGGAAATCCAGGCTTTTCAGGATCAAAAACCGAAATAGGCCAAAGCCATGATGAAAACCAAGTATCTAAAACATCCGGATCCTGCTTTAAATCATCTGATTTTATATTTGGATTAATCTTTCTTGCAGCATTCAGAGCTGCATCAAAATCTGCTTCGACAACAAAATCTCCAGAAGGAAGATACCATGCCGGGATTCTCTGTCCCCACCACAACTGTCTTGAAATACACCAGTCTCTGACATTTTCCATCCAATGTTTATATGTACTTTTATACTTGTCAGGTATAAGTTTTATTCTTCCATCTTCAACATAAGCAAGTGCATTTTTGGCTGCTTCATCCATTTTGAGAAACCATTGCAGAGAAAGTTTTGGTTCAATAACAGCATTTGTTCTCTCTGAATATCCCACTTGTGACATGTAGTCTTCTTCTTTCAAAAGATGACCTGTATCTTTCAGTATCTGTACTATCTTCTTTCTTGCCACAAAGCGATCTTCTCCAACAAGAATCTTAGCATTCTCATTTAATCTTCCAAATTGATCTAAAATATCTATAACCGGGAGTTTATGTCTAAGGCCAATTTCATAGTCATTAACATCGTGAGCGGGAGTAACTTTAAGACAACCTGTACCAAAATCCATTGAGACGTAATCATCTTCGATTATTGGTATTTCTTTGTTAATAAGTGGAATAAATACTCTTTTACCTTTAAGATTAAAATATCGCTCATCTTCCGGATTAATGCAGACAGCAGTATCGGCCATAATAGTTTCCGGTCTTGTTGTGGCAATTACTAAATATTCTTCAGATGGTTTGCCATTACTTGATATAAAATACTTTAAGTAATATAGTTTTGATGGAGTTTCCTTATGAATTACCTCCTCATCACTTATGGCTGTCTGACCAACGGGATCCCAGTTAACCATCCTAACACCTCTGTAAATCCACCCTTTTTTGTAGAAATAAACAAAAGTATTAATAACTCCCTTGCTTAAGTCAAAGTCCATTGTAAACCTCGTTCTGTTCCAATCACAAGATGCTCCCAATTTTTTTAACTGTTCAAGAATTATTCCTCCGTGTTTCTCTTTCCACTCCCAGGCATATTTAAGAAACTCTTCTCTTGTCAGGTTACTTTTTTCGATGCCTTCCGATTTTAATTTTGCAACAACCTTAGCTTCAGTGGCAATTGATGCGTGATCTGTCCCAGGTACCCAACATGCATTTTTTCCCATCATCCTTGCCCTTCTGACAAGCACATCCTGAATTGTGTTGTTTAACATGTGCCCCATATGAAGAACACCTGTAACATTTGGAGGAGGAATTACTATAGTATAAGGCTCTCTTTCATCTGGTTCAGAATGAAAAAACTTGTATTTCAACCAATAGTCATACCATTTATTCTCTGTTAATGAAGGATCATATTTCGCAGATAATTCCATACACTCTATCTATCTATGAATTAATTAAGCTTCAAAGTTAAATATTTAATCACCCTTCTCAAAATTCGCTTTTAAGAAAAAAAACTATCTTTGCAGGAAATAAATTAATAAAAAACGTCATGGACTCTGATAATGAGATAAATATTGAATTAAGTAGTGAGGTTGCATTAGGTTCATACTCAAACTTTGCGATAATTACACATTCGAGCAGTGAATTTATCCTTGATTTTTTGAGTATGCTTCCTGGTATCCCTAAACCACAGGTAACCAACAGGATAATAATGACACCCGAGCATGCCAAACGACTAATGGTTGCTCTTGAGGATAATATTGCCAAATTTGAAAACAAATTTGGAGAGATAGTCTTATATAACGAACAAGAAAAAATATTTCCAATGGGCTTTGGTGGCAATTCCGCTGAAGCATAATTAATTAACAAAACATGAGTAAAACCTTCAAAATTGTTGTACTTGCAAAGCAGGTTCCTGACACGCGCAATGTAGGAAAGAATGCCATGAAAGAGGATGGAACTGTTAATAGAGCCGCACTTCCTGCAATATTTAACCCTGAAGACATGAATGCCCTTGAGCAGGCTTTACTAATTAAGGACAAATTTCCCGGTACCAGAGTTGA
>JAHDRO010000139.1 GCA_018433265.1 Bacteroidales bacterium | reverse complement strand
GGCCGAATGCCAGGCAAGGGCAGACAAACTCAGTGATGCAATGAATACTCTTAACGCAGTTCGTAAGAAGAGAATAATCCCGGAATTTTATCAGGATCTGACAGCTTCTTCAAAGGCCGATGCAATAGCAAAAATTCGCAGGACAAAGGATAATGAGATGTTATTTTCAATTGTACCGTTTGCCGATGCTCGTCGCTTTAATGCAGAGGGGACATATGCCAATACACGCGCTTTCAGTAAGGTAGTGGGGACAACAACTGTTACACTTTCTCCAACATCACATATGTGGACAATGCCTTTTCCTAAAGGAGCTACTGATAACCCAGGCAATGGAACTATTACACAAAATGTTGATAAGTAATTAACAATTGCTATAATAATCAGAAATATGAAAAAATCTACAAATATTATCCCATTATTGTCGTTAATTGTTTTGTCACTAACTCTCACATCATTTGTGCAGCAAAATGCAAAACCTTTCACTATAGATGTAACTCTTACCGGTCTTGAAGACGGAACTGTTATTGAACTTGTTCCAGCTTGCACGCACAGTGTCGAAAAGCTTGTGGAGAATGCAGTGCTTAAGGGGGGAAAGGTAAATTTCAGTCAAACTATTGATAGTCCGAGATGCTACTATCTTAAAGTTAAGGACTCTGATGGATATCTCCAGTTCATGATCGACAGTGGTGACAAAATGACTCTTTCTGCAGATGTTACAAAGAGTATCTCTAATGGGGAAGTTTTATATAACTTTCACAATATTAGAATAGAAGGAAGTCCTGTTTATCAGGAATTTAAGACAAAGACAGCTGAGAGAGAGAAACTTAACAAAGATTTTGAGGAGATGCATAAAAAATTCTCATCTATCAGTCAAAAAATTTCAAAGGCTCGTTCTATGAACGATAAAAAAGCTCTCGACTCACTTTATGCTACAGCGGAGTATAAGCAGTTAGAAAGTGCAGAGCGGGATTTCTTTAAAAGAGTGGAGGAGAGTGCTAACAGAAGTTTTATTGAGAATAAGGATAGCTGGTGGGGTCCGTTTTTGATGCTCTATCAAACAGCTTATTTTACAAAAGAGAACAGACCTGTATTTGATTCAATGTCCAAAGAGGCTAAAGAGAGTTATTATGGTAAAATAGTTTTTGAGGAGCTTTATCCTGTAAATAAATCAGGAAATAAAATTCCCTATTTTACATTAACAGACAGAGATGGGAGCAAAGTGAAATCAATGGATTTGATTAAAGGCAACAAGTATGTACTTATAGACTTTTGGGCTTCTTGGTGTGCTCCTTGCAGAAAAGAGATCCTTAATCTTAAGGCCTTGTATGCAAAATATCATGACAAAGGGTTACAGATAATCAGCATCTCAACCGATAAAAAGGCCGAAGATTGGGGAAAGGCTTTAGCGACAGAACAGCTGCCATGGCTAAATTTCAGAGATGTTGACCAAAGTGTGACTCAAACATTTAAAGTTAACGCTATCCCTGCCATTTTTTTAGTTGATGGTAATGGCGTTTTGATAGATGACGGTTTGAGAGGTGAAATTCTTGCAGCCAAAATAGAAGAGCTGTTCAAATAAGCACTTCCAAAAGATAGTGGTTTTGAACTTTATAGAGCCGCTGGTTGGATATTTTGCTTTGTAAACCACCAAGCGACTCTATATATTTTAACTTCACCTGTCGGAATTTGTTGAAACAAACTTTGAGAGGTAAAAGCCGATTATTATCAAAATCTCTCCTATTGCAAAAATAAGCCAGTTAAAATGTGTAGGTATAAATTGACTGATTGTTTGTTGAAAATGTGGGGACTGCATAAGACCGTCAAGTCCGGAGAGTAAATATTCTTGAATCAGTATGGCAGTGTAATCTTGCATAAATGTAAACAAAATGGCAATGACTCCTAATGCAATAAGCAACCATTGCCTTAATCCAAATCTTAACCGTAATCCTTTTGAAACATGATTTAAAATATACAGGGCGATTAAGATCATTGTTAAGGAGCATATTACAGGAGCTAATACAGGCCCTACCCACGGGACAGGAATCAAAAAAAGAAGATCCCATGTTAGCAGCGATTCAGGCCAACCGATAAGAATGTAGAGCCAGACATAGTAAAAAATATCCCAAATGCCGAAAGTAAAAAGAAAAAATGCTAGACAACTAGAGAAATTCTTACCTGCAATCATTGAAACAGTTAACAGCATTACTATTGTAGCAAATTCCCGTAACCATTCTATTGGTACAGTTTGAAGAAAAGAGACAGTCGGTTGTGGTTCAAATTCCTGAGGGTAATAAATTTGTCTTAGGTAAATTACAACAATAGCTTCAAGCGCAGCCATCATTATGCTAAAAATTGTAATGGCTATCAATGTGCTTTTGTAACTATGAAAAGAAGATTTCATATGTTTATGTAGCCTTCCTTAAAAATAGGACAGTTCCAAATTAGACAAAATTTTTAGTCCGTGAAAATATTTTTAAACACTATTATCTCTCTCTGGGCTTTTAATGGTAAAAGGTATAGATAATTGGAATCAGGGTTTTCAATGTATTTACCTAATTTGAAGTTGGTTACCATTCTGTATGTCGGGCTTGCAGATGGAAGGATTGGCGTCAGTTTGAATAGGAAAGATGTACCGGCTTTTGCCTCACCAGCAAATGGAAATGTACAGCTCGGAGCATAATTTATATAATTGTACAAATCTACCCGAATAGTATAAGTGATATGTCTTTCATTTTCACAATAAAAGTTCAGGGTTCCGTTTTTATCGGTCCTGACCTCGATTGAGTAACCTCTGTGTTCCTGAGAAAATCCCGGAAACGCCGAAACCAAAAGCCAAAGTAGTATACCAACTCCCTTTTTAATTACAGCCATTGCATTAATTATTAGTCTTTTCAAAGATAATAAATGATTTATGTGAAAATTTGCAACAAAGATGTTTGAAAAAGCAAAAAAGTAGGCACAAATAACAATTCCGGAAAAGTATTTGGAATTATGCTAAACAAACATTATGTTTGTAATGCATAATAAATAGACAGATATGAAATTCGTTAATAGAACAGAAGAGACTAAAAGGCTCAAACAGGTGTTAAGTGCAGATAAATCTACATTTACAGTGGTCTATGGTCGCAGGCGTTTAGGTAAGTCAACATTGATTACCAGAGTTCTAAATGATAACGATGTCTATTATTTAGCAGATCAAACGGAAGCCTCCTTACAGCGAGAGGTGTTAGCAAAGATGATAGCTGTTATCATTCCGGGATTTGATAAGGTAATATACCCTTCGTGGAATGTTTTTTTTGACACGCTCAACGACCGCACTACACAAATGTTTACGCTATGCATAGATGAATTTCCATATCTTGTGAGAAGTAGCCCCGATTTATCATCGGTTCTTCAAAATAAATTAGATTCTAAAAAGCTGAAGTTTAATTTAGTTATTTGCGGCTCTTCCCAACAGTTGATGTATGGTTTGGTTTTAGATGCCTCATCTCCACTATATGGTCGTGCCGATGCTATATTAAAAATTGCTCCAATGAAAGTGCCTTACATTCAGGAAGCCCTCGGCGTATCTTCACTTGACGCAGTAGAGGAGTACGCAGTCTGGGGAGGAGTACCACGCTATTGGGAGCTGCGTGAGGGTTATGCCAATCTGCGGGAGGCAATTATAAGCAATATGCTATCAGTAAACGGAACTTTATACGAAGAGCCTGTAAAATTATTCAAAGATGATATTAATGATATTGTCAAGACGGCAACGATAATGTCGTATGATGGTGCCGGGGCAAATCGTATGTCTGAGATAGCAGGAAGAAGTGGCGAAGTTGTAACAAATCTTTCGAGACCACTTGCCAAATTAATATCATTAGGATACTTGACCAAAGAGATCCCATTTGGAGAAAACGAAAAGAATTCTAAAAAGAGCCTCTACAAGATAAGTGACCCATTTATGAATTTCTATTTCCAGTTTATTATCCCAAACCGCTCATTTATTGAAATAGGGCGGATTGCTCCTATACTATCAAATCTCGACAGCCATTTTTCGGATTATGTGGGCGATTATTGGGAAAAACTATGCAGAGAGACTGTTTCAGGAAATGAGATTGACGGCGTTACTTACGGTATTGCACGTCGCTGGTGGGGCAATGTTTCAAGAGATGAACGTGTTGAATTAGATATAGTTGCCGAATCTTTGGATAAAAAATATCTACTTGTGGGCGAATGTAAATGGACTACCAAAGAGAATAGCGACCGCATTCTATCCGAGTTAATTGAAAAGGCAAATAAGCTGCCATTTGCCAGGAATCACACTTTAGTACCTAAACTTTTCCTCAAAAACAAACCTGTTGGAAACCTGGATAACGTATTGCTGCCAGATGATATTATGAAACTGTATATTGATTAATTGTCTGAAATAAAGGGGTTCCAACACCCCCAAATAATCGGACATAGTTTCATTCTACAAAATCATTTGTTTTCAAACGAGGGATAACTGATTACAAAGAGATAATTTTCAGTTTAATTTCATCGGTATTTTTTCAAATATGGCGCAAAAATGGCGCAAATTGTAAAAGAGAAAACCCTAACTGACTCATTATCAATTAGAGTTTATTTGTCTCCGTACCCGGAGCCGGGGTCGAACCGGCACAGCCTTGCGGCCACTGGTGTTTGAGACCAGCGCGTCTACCGATTCCGCCATCCGGGCTTAATTATATTTCGGTAACAGTGCTGTAAACAGGGAAACAAAGGTAAGGAAAAAATTTGTTCAGCCAAATAGGAGTTATCTGGAAGGTTTATTTGTTGCTAAAAAAATAAATCCATACATTTGCAAAGCTCAACAGAAAGGGAACCTCGTGAAATTCGAGGACAGTACCCGCTGCTGTAATGCTTACCCTGCAAGGGGTTATCTTTCGCAAGCCACTGCCATTTGGTGGGAAGGCAAGAGATTTAAAAGCTAAGTCAGAAAACCTGCTGAGGGGCGAAATTTATTAATCGAACTTTCGGGAGATAGAGAGCGATGCAAACCAGATTTGTCCGTTTATCACTTTTTTTTATTCTTTTTAGTAGCATATGTTCTGTTGCTGAGGCTGAATGTAGATTTATTACTAATGACACGATTAAAAAAAGACGTTTAGATTCAATTAAGATTGTCAGCCAAAAAACATCTGGCTTTTCTTCCAATTCTCGCTTTTCGGTAGGGACGAATTTTATAAAATTCGATGACGGGACACTTGCCCCTGTTAGGGCGAATTCTCTTTCTGACTTTATTCAAAAGGAGAACGCATCCTATATTAAGGAGTTTGGAAGGGGTATGAATGCTTATATTTCCATTCGAGGGTCATCTTCATCTCACACGACTGTTGACTGGAACGGGATGAATCTTGCTATGCCTACTTTGGGCCAGACTGACTTTTCACATATCCCACTTTATCTGTTTGATGTTGTAGAGCTGCACATTGGTGGTAATTCTGCGATTTATGGTGCGGGAGCTATTGGAGGCACTGTTCAATTAAAAACATCTCCAAAGTGGGAAAAGGGAGTACATGGAGATATTCTTGTCTCTCAAGGTAGCTTTAATTCATTGTTTACTGGAGGTACTTTAAGATATTCAAACTCAAGTTTTGAAACTCGAACATCCTTACTCTATTCTTTTGCGGAGAATAATTATGAATTTATTAACAATACGAAGTTAGGGAAGCCAAAGGAGCGTCTAAACAACTCTTCGTCCAAAAACGCAGGTCTGTTACAAGAAATTTTCAGGAAATTTAGAGACTCATCCATGTTATCGGCAACATTGCTCTACCTCGATTTTGACAGGGACATACAACCATCAGTGTCTTTGAATGATCGTCCAGATACTTACAGATCGATATATGACAATAATTTGAAGATGAGCCTCGGATATTCTGGCGCAAAGGGAATAGTAACTTACGCCGCTCATCTTTCCTATTCGTTTGATAAACAGCTCTATGAAGATGACAGAATAGCTGCAGGTCGCTTTTCGTTCTCAACAGATATAGAAAGTAAATTTGGTGATATGGTAGTAAAAGGTGGATTTTTTGCAGAACGCACCACACCTCAGGTTGACTCATATGCCGATTCTGTCAAAGAGAACAGGTTAAATATATATTTACTTGGCAGTTATAATTTTAATAACAGATTAATGCTTGCCGGAGGGGTGAGATTTGCCTGTGCTACAGATGTCTCCGTACCCTTAATGCCGTCGCTCGATGTGAGATATAATGTATTGAATAATAACAGCCATTCTTTAGCAATTAGATGCGCTTTGTCAGGGAATAGCAAGATTCCTACCTTGAATGACCGATATTGGGGAGGAGAGCATCTCTATCTTAAAAGTGAAAGTTCCATAACTCTTGAAGGAGGTTTCAATTACAACTGGTTTTCATCTGTCTGGAGTTTGGATATGTTTGGGACTCTATACAAAAGCAAAGTGAACGACTGGATCAGATGGCTCCCGGCAGGAACAGTCTGGCGTCCTCAAAATATACCCCTTGTTGTGACAAGGGGTGGAGAGGCCGGCCTTAAAATTGGCAGATCATTTTCAACAATTAAGACTTTTTTTAATTTTTCTCTTGCCTATACGAATATTAAAATGGTTGAAGGATTGTGGGATGAAGATCCGGCAATAGGAGAGCAACTTGCTTATCAGCCAAAATTGTCTTGGAGAAGCGGGCTGAGAGTAGTCAAAGATAATTGGGAAATATATTCAAACGTCAGTTATACAGGCAAAAGGACCACTGTGGATCTTTATGACATACTTCCTTCTTATACACTGTTAGATATAGGAACGTCCTGCAATTTAAGACTTTTCGGGTGTAATTTTGTTTTGAATGGCATTATCAAGAACATTACGAATGAGATGTATCAGAATGTTAAATTCTATGCAATGCCGGGGAGAAATTATCAATTGTCACTACAGTATAAATTTTAAAATATAGTTATGAAAAAAAAATGTATTAAATGGTTATTTGCTGCTTTAGCCGTTATTTTTCTAAATGTGTCATGTTCAAAGGATGACAATCCTGAATTGAT
>JAHDRO010000398.1 GCA_018433265.1 Bacteroidales bacterium | reverse complement strand
ATGCTTCTCAGTTAAAATCTCCTTCTGGTCATAATTGATAGAAGTTGCCACTTTCTCATCAGACGTAACGTCTGTTTGCATAATATTGTCATCCGACAGCGGGTTACTTATTGAAGAAGAGTCAGGAATCAGCAATACCTGCCTTACAGACAATCTATCATCTTTCAAAGAGTTCACCTGGATAATATCTGTTTCCGAAACACCATATTTTTTAGCTATAGATGATAGCGAATCATACCATCTGACAGTGTGTTTGATGAATGAAACTTTTTTGCTAAGGTCTCTCACCAGTATTGTACTGCCTTCTTTGAGTCCATGAACAAGAAGCGGGTTGTCTTCAAGCAAGATCTCAGGTGTAATTTCATAAGCTTTGCAGATTGAAAATATTGTTTCTCCTTTTTCAACTTTGTGGAGATAAAAATTAACACCTTCCTTTTTAATCTTTTCTTTGGAGATTTCCACTTTCACAGGCTGATTCTGTCCGTAAGCAGAAAAAATTATGAGAGAAAAAAGGAATGAAATCAATATTTTGTGAGTCAATCTCATAATCTTGCGAGCATATTTAGAATATTTGTTTCGATTCTTTCATAAATATTATCGCTGTATTCGGCTTTTTCAAATTTGCTGCCTGTAATCTTTTCGTAAAGTTCTATATATCTATCAGAAATTGATTTTATAATTTCATCAGTCATCTCCGGAATCTTTTGGCCGGGCTGACCGGTGAAATTGTTCTCCATGAGCCATTCTCTAACAAACTCCTTGGAGAGTTGCCTTTGCTGTTCTCCTTTTTCAAATAGTTCTTCATAGCTATCCTTGTAAAAATATCTGGATGAGTCAGGAGTATGAATTTCATCTATAAGATAAATCTTATCACCTTTTTTGCCAAATTCATATTTTGTATCAACCAGTATAAGTCCCCTTTCGGAAGCAATCTCTGAACCTCTCTCAAATAATTCGAGAGCATATTTTTCCAGCATCAAATACTCATCCTCTTTCACTATTCCTCTGGAGATAATCTCTTCTTTTGAGATATCCTGGTCATGCATACCTATTTCAGCTTTTGTAGTAGGTGTGACAATTGGATATTCAAATTTTTGATGTTCTTTCATGTCGTCAGGAATCTTAATACCGCAGATCTCTCGAGCACCTGCTTTATAAGTTCTCCATGAACTGCCTGTAAGATAAGCCCTTACTATCATCTCCACGGGAAAGGGGTCACATTTATATCCAACAGTTACCATTGGGTCAGGAGAGGCAATTTTCCAGTTGGGTACAATATCGGAGGTAGTATCAAGAAACTTCGACGCTATTTGATTAAGAACTTGTCCTTTGTATGGAATACCTTTTGGCAGCACCACGTCAAATGCCGATATTCTGTCAGTTGCAATCATCACTAAGTAAGTGTTTCCAATTGTATAAACATCTCTGACTTTCCCGACATATTTACCACTCTGCTTAGGAAAATTAAAGTCAGTACGTGTAATAGCTTTCATAAAAATTTCTATGATGTTATAATGTTAAATAAAAATCCAAGAGTCGATCTGCAAAATTATTCCAGGATAATCTGTCTTTCTGGACAGCTATATTTTCTTTGAATTTGCAGTCAAGCTCCTTATTGAAAAATTCCTCTATAGCTTCCCTTATCAAAACAGGGTCTACTCTTTTAACTACAATACCGGTGCCAGGAACTTCTATAGCTTCCTTGAGCCCGCCAACATTGGTAGTTATCATTGGGACATCAAAGTGATACGATATTGCACTAATGCCACTTTGTGTTGCAGAACGGTATGGCAGGACACATACATCGCTTGCAGAGAAAAAAAGAGGTACCTCCCTGTCTGAGATATAGTGAGTGAACAGCTTGATTCTGCAGCTATTGGGTATATTTCGGATAATGGAATCATATTTTTCGAAACTTCCTTATGGTTCACCAGCAATAATAAGTTGATATCTTTCATCCAGGCCTCCAAATGCTTCAAGCAAGATGTCCAAACCTTTGTAATCCCTTATTAATCCAAAGAAAAGAATATTTCTCTTTCCTTCTTCCAAGTTAAGTTTTTTTTCCGCAAAAGATCTTTCAACCTTATTTTCAAAGTGATCATAAAGAGGATGTGGCAGGCAAATATACTTTGCATCAGGCTTAAAAGTAAGTAAATCATATCCGACAGCATCAGAAAGGACTACAAAACCATCGTTTGAGCCAATGTAGTATTTAGTAAAAGGGGTATCAAAAAATCTTGGTTCATGGGGAATGACATTGTCCATTATTGAGACCACCTTGGTATTAGATGACATGTGACGGGCAACATAACCTTGAGAAGGTGCAAAATAGGACATCCAGTAACGCATAAGTAACAGATCTGGATGCCACTCCCTAATTTTTCTGGCTGTTGTAATATAACTTAAGGGATTGGCTGTGTCAAGCAAGGCAGTACTGTCAATCTTAACTGCAGTATCTTCTTTTTCAACAAATTGTGTTTTACCAGGAAATAGCAGCTTGGGGTATTGTCTCTTGAAATTAAAAGCCCTTACTTCGTGAGACTTGCTCAGTTCTCTGTATATGTTTGCATTGAACTGTGCTATACCACCTCGGTAAGGATAAAAGCAAGATAGTATTGCAATCTTCACAAAAGTGCAGTTATTTCATTTTTTTACCTTTGTTCGCAACATACTCTTCGTTGAGGCCTGCCACTACTGCATTTGTTATATTAAGCGTGGAGTCTCCCTGAAGCACTGTGTTCATAGTGCCGGATGTGTTGAGGATAAGTGCATATTTTTTTTCGGCATTGAACTTGACAAGGTATTTATTAAGAGCATCCATAACCTTTCTTATCAGAACTGCTTGTTCTTCTTCCATCTCCATCTGTTTCTGTTGAGTATAGTTTTGAAGTTCTCTTTCTCGATTTTGAAGTTGAGCATTTTGACTTTCCGCTTGAGAGCGAGTAATCAGCCCTTTTTGTATCTTCTCCTGGAAATCTTTAACATCTCTTTCAAAAGCCATTCCCTTTTTGTTGAGGTCATCCTGTATAACTTGAGCTTTGGATTCAAGTTCAGATTTGAGATCGTTAAACATATCATATTGTTTGACAAGAGAGTCCATTTGGATATAGACTATACTGCCCGCAACAGGGCCGGAGCCTGATTGTGTATCGTTACCAGATGATCTGGAAGTTGAAGTAAAGTGAAGGATAAAGAGCACAACGACTGCAATAGCCAACACAATTTCGGTAATTAAAGAGGCTTTTTTCATTTTTAAACTATTTACAAAGCAAATATATTAATAATTTCTTAACTCCCTCAAATAGGACTGGATTGTATTTTCCAAGCCAAGGTAAATTGCGTCACAAATTAAAGCATGACCTATTGAAACTTCAAGCAACCCCGGAATATTTTTATAGAAATAATGCAAGTTATCAAGATTTAGATCGTGTCCGGCGTTCAATCCCAAACCAACCCTTAGTGCTTCTTCTGCTGCCTTGATGTAATCTTCAATAGCCTCTTCCCTGTTTTTTGAATAGTTGGCTGCATATGCTTCAGTATAAAGTTCAACCCTTTTACAGCCTGTTTCTGCAGCATATTTTACCATCTCAATATCGGGATTTACGAAAATAGAAGTTCGAATTCCTTCTTCATTGAACATTTTGCATATTTTTTTGAGAAATGCAGCATTTTTTTTGGTATCCCATCCACAATTAGAAGTAATCACATCATGGGCATCAGGAACAAGCGTCACCTGCGCAGGGTGAATCTCAAGAACTAATTCAATAAAAGAATCGATAGGATTCCCTTCAATATTAAATTCAGTAGTTACAACTTTTTTGAGATCTCTGGCATCTTTGTAGCGAATATGTCTTTCGTCAGGCCTTGGGTGCACAGTAATCCCTTCTGCACCAAAACTTTCACAGTCGATGGCTGCTTTAATAACGTCAGGAAGATTTCCACCTCTTGAATTTCGCAGTGTAGCGAATTTATTTATATTTACACTTAATTTTGTCATAGTAACTGCAAATTTATCTATTTTTGACAATAATACCATTAAAATGAAAATTGCTTTATTTGCGAGAGATTTTGATATTAATTGGAGTGCCAGAGTTTTGCTGATTATAAAGACACTGATAGACGAAGGAGTTCAGCTCTGTTTCTATGAACCTTTTTACCATAAAGTGCATCATCTACCGGGACTTGTGAATTTTGAACATTCAACATTTAATTCATACAGCGATCTTCCTCAAGACACCGATCTCTTTTTGTGTCT
>JAHDRO010000124.1 GCA_018433265.1 Bacteroidales bacterium | reverse complement strand
ACTTACCGGGTATCAATCCAAAAAGAAATACCTTGGAAGACTTCGCAGAATTGTATAATACTCCAAAGAACTCAAGCGCACGTTTATATATATTACCAATGCATTTTATATCAGCGCAAAAGATATTGCAATGCTTTACAAAAAGCGTTGGCAGGTGGAGTTGTTTTTTTAAATGGATCAAGCAGCATCTGTATATCAAATCCTTTTGGGGTAACTCTGAAAACGCAGTCAGAATACAGATTTACTGTGCCATATCCGCTTACTGCCTTGTTGCTATCGCCGAACATGACTACCATCACAACAGGAGTATGTTCGATGTACTCCGCATCTTGCGAGGTTCTCTTATTGACAGAACGCCAATCAGAGAACTGTTCGAAAGAGCAGTCGATGAAGGTCCTCAAATATGCGATGATGTCGGCATTCAACTTAGCTTAAATTTTTAGTAGACACTAGCTAAATTTCTTGTTGAATAAAATCAAATATCAAATTTAAACATTATTCGCACACCACTTCTTGACACATTAGGGTGGTTGAGGTATGTCACACGCTGAATAAAGTCTATCCTAACGAAATTAAAAATATTTGCCACCGCACAGCCAACCTCTACATATTGGGCATTGCCAAGAGGAAAAGTTGTTGTAACACCTTCCTTGTTTACCGGAAATTTCATAAGAGAAGAGTTAAAGTCAGGATTATTATCTTTGCCCAACCCTCCATAAAGAACTTTGAGTGTAATAACCTCTCTTAGACGAAGATTCTTTATGATCGGAATCTTGTTAAATATAAAGCCGTTGAAACAATGATCAATATTTATTGAAGCATAACGGTCTGAGACAAATTCAAGAAAGTTCATCAAGTTATAGGCAATTGACTGATAGTAATATGTCTGGTTTGCATTATGAATTTGAAGCAAAGGATAAGGCACTTCTCCAAATACGGCCCCTCCTTCAATTCTGACAGCAGTATAACCAAGAATTCCGGGATAAAACATTTTAAAGAAATTTAACTTGACTGAATTATAATTATAGTCTCCACCTAAGAATTTGGAACTGTTTATATAGTCAAATGTGATGATCGGATATTTGCTCGGTACAATTTCCCTGAAAAGTTTCCCCTGGTAAAATTGTTCATGTGGTGCATATCTGAGTCTCATACTTATTTCTGAAATATCTAAGGGCTTGAAATCAAGATCACCGCCAGGAGACTGTCTTGTATAGTTATAACCCAAGGAATATGAAAAATGATTTTCAAACTCATCTAAAAATTCAGCCTTAAAAGTTTTATT
>JAHDRO010000344.1 GCA_018433265.1 Bacteroidales bacterium | reverse complement strand
TAAGTGATGATGTTACAAATAAAGGTTTTACCAGTGTTTTCAGAACTTGCGATGCTGGTTCGCTTCGTGGTCAATCGGCTGTAATGCTTGCATATGATAGTATCGCTGCATTACTTGGCATTCCAGCAAATGGCCTAAGAGTTGCCATGATCTATGAGAACTCTAGTTATGGAACATCTCAGTATAATGGTGCCATGGCTGAGATGAAAAGAAGAAATATGAAATTTGTATTTGCTAATGGATATCTTAGTTCTGGCACTGACCAAACCAGTCTTGTCTTGCAAGTTAAGCAGGCTAAGCCAGATGTACTTATACATGTAGGCTATATAAATGATGTTCAATTAATCGCCAATGGATTACGTGGATATAAGGCCGCTCCAAAAGTATTAATAGGAGGAGGGGCTGGATATACCGATCCACAGTTCCAAGTCGGTCAACAGACTTTTGCTAATGGTGTAATTGGTATAGATATGCCATCAAATATCGACCCCAATCTTTTGAAAAACGAGAAAGATCGAGCCATAAGCAAGCAGTTTAGAGATAGGTATAGGGCGGAGTATGGTGAGAGTCCATCACTTGCAGCAGAAGTTGTTTTCCTAGGATCTTATGTTTTATTAAACAATGTTCTTCCTGCAGCCACTGATATGTCAGTGGAATCTATAAAGAAAGCAGCTCTATCTATAAATGTTCCAGAAACAATAAATGGTTGGGCTGTTCGATTCGATTCAGCAACAGGGCAGAATATCGGTGCGACGGCAGTTGCTTACCAATGGCAAGAAGGTCAAAAACAAATTGTATGGCCTTCTAATCTTAAGAGTGCGGATTTTAAATATCTTCCTCTTTCATGGTAAGTAGAAGGTAGCTGGGGGCTTGGTTATTCAGAGCCATGCTCCCAGTTGCAAGATTAAGTACCTATAGTTATTTCCGTAAAAAGGGGATGATGGTGAGTCAGATTGCCCAATTAATTGTTTCTGGCGTTCTCGCGGGGGGATTATACGGAATTATCAGTGTTGGCCTTACCCTCATTTTTGGTGTGCTAAATCTAGTAAATTTCGCACATGGCGAATTCCTGATGATAAGCATGTATATCTCTTTTTGGATGTCAGAAATATTTAACTTAAACCCTTACATGTCCTTACCAATAGTAGTTGCTGCCATGTTTGTTTTTGGTATTATTATTCAGAGCATATTTATTCGACCAGTTACGGAAGCCTCACATGAAGTCCAGATAGTAATTACTCTTGGTTTAAGCACGATAATGCAAAACTCAGCCTTAATGGCATTTAGTGGAAATCTTAGAGTTTTAAGGACCCCGTTTTC
>JAHDRO010000212.1 GCA_018433265.1 Bacteroidales bacterium | reverse complement strand
TGCCTCTTCGTTTCGCGGAATTTGGCACAGTTTATCGTTATGAGCAGAGTGGAGAGCTTCACGGACTCACCAGAGTTAGAGGTTTTACACAGGATGATGCACACATTTTTTGTCGCCAGGATCAGATAAAGGAAGAGTTTAACAAGGTTATAGACATTGTGCTTTATATTTTTAAAACTTTGGATTTCAAAGATTTTACTGCACAAATTTCACTTCGTGACGCTGAAAACAAAGAGAAATATATTGGTAGTGACGAAAATTGGGAAAAGGCTGAAAGGGCTATTATCGAATCGGCTCAGGAAAAGGGACTTAATACAGTAATTGTGCTTGGTGAAGCAGCGTTCTATGGTCCAAAACTGGATTTTATGGTCAAGGATGCCATTGGCAGAAAATGGCAACTTGGTACAATTCAGGTAGATTATAATTTGCCTGAAAGATTTGATCTTGAGTATATCGGCTCTGACGACAAGAAATACAGGCCTGTAATGATACATAGAGCTCCATTTGGCTCTATGGAAAGGTTTGTTGCAGTGCTTATTGAACACACAGGTGGTAGATTCCCTTTGTGGCTTGCTCCTGATCAGGCTGTTATTCTTCCTGTTAGTGAGAAGTATAACGAATATGCAAAAAAAGTTGTAAATTTGCTGACTAATAACGATATTCGTGCCCTAATTGACGACCGAAACGAAACTATTGGTAAAAAAATCAGAGAGAATGAGTTAAAGCGAATTCCTTACATTCTGATTGTTGGAGAAAAAGAAACTGAGGCAGGGACTATTTCTGTCAGAAGACAGGGCGAAGGGGATAAAGGAACAATGACTGTGGATAATTTTGTAGAAGTGGTCAATAGAGAGACTAAAGAACAAATTGGATATTAATTTAAAATAGGAGGATATTTTATCGAAGCGACTTTTAAATCTCGCGAGGGTGTCTCACCATCAAGAAAGCCAGGCCAAAAAAGCTCGGACAATCACAGCAGGGAGCGGCAATACAGGAAAGCTCCAACACAGGATGGTCCAAAAGTAAATAATGAAATAACAGCCCCCAAAGTGAGAGTGGTAGGGGAAAGTATACAAAACCCCGGTATTTATTCACTTTCTGAGGCGATTAAGATGGCAGAGGCGTTAGAGTTGGATCTGGTTGAAATATCTCCTAATGCAGATCCTCCTGTCTGTAAGATTGTAGATTATCAAAAATATCTTTATCAGCAGAAGAAAAAGGCAAAGGAGATGAAGTCCAATGCCAGCAAGGTGGTTATAAAGGAGATACGTTTTGGCCCAAATACTGATGAGCATGACTATCAATTCAAACTCAAGCATGCTCAGGCGTTTCTTCAGGAGGGATGTAAAGTAAAGGCCTTTGTTTTTTTTAAGGGAAGATCAATTCTCTTTTCGGATAAGGGTGAGAGATTGCTTTTAAGATTTGCTCTCGATCTTGAGGATTATGGAAAGGCAGAACAGATGCCCAAACTGGAAGGGAAAAGGATGATAATGATGCTTGCGCCCGTTAAGAAAAAGTAGTTTTAATTTTTAAAAATAATACATAGATGCCTAAGATGAAAACCAACACTGGTGCAAAAAAACGATTTGAACTTACCGGCACCGGCAAAGTGAAAAGAAAACATGCTTTCAAAAGTCACATTCTAACAAAGAAATCTACCAAGAGAAAGAGAAACCTTACTCATACTGCTATTGTTTCTTCAGCAGACGAGAAAAAGATTAAAAACCTTTTGGTTGCATAATTATTTATTAACCTGAATGTTCAGCAGAATAAGCCTCTTGTGGAGCAGAGCGCTGACGTTCTTAAACAAAACAAAAGATGCCAAGATCAGTTAATTCGGTAGCTTCAAGAGCACGCCGTAAAAAAATTCTAAAACAGACACGCGGTAATTTTCTTGCACGCAAGAATGTATGGACAGTTGCAAAAAATACATGGGAAAAGGGTTTAACCTATGCGTACCGCGACAATAAAAACAAAAAAAGAAATTTTCGAGCTCTTTGGATTCAAAGAATAAATGCTGCTGCAAGACAGCATGGAATGAACTATTCACAGTTTATGGGGAAACTTGCCAAAAATAATGTAGGGCTTAACCGTAAAGTTCTTGCGGATTTAGCAATGAATGATCCTAAGGCTTTTGAGGCACTCATCAATTCAGTTAAGTAAATAGTGTTTAAAGTTCGGCAGATATTAGGCAACAGATGGTTCAAATTTTCCGTTTGGGCTGTTCTTTATTTGTTGTGGGTTATTTGGCTTGGAAATTGGTGGTTTCTTTTAGGGTTAATTATCATCTTCGATATTTTTATTACCCGCAAGGTAAAATGGGCCTTTTGGAAGAAGAACTATAAAAAAGGAGAAAAGAGAAATGTCTGGCTTGATTGGCTGGATGCGATAATTTTTGCATTGATTGCCTCTGCATTTATAAAGGGTTTTTTCTTTGAGGCTTACATGATACCTACTTCATCTATGGAGAGAACACTGATGACTGGAGACTATCTTTTTGTAAGCAAGGTTGCTTATGGTCCAAGGGTGCCCATGACACCAATCTCCGTCCCACTTATTCACAATGTGCTTCCAATTACTGGAGGAGAGTCATATGTTAAATGGATTCAAAATCCATACAGAAGAATGGCAGGGTTCAGGAGTGTAAAGCGAGACGATATTGTTGTCTTCAATTTTCCAAATGGGGATACTGTGCTAAAGGGAGATCCTACAGCTGACTACTATCAGTGTATCAGGCTATATGGCAGAGAATATACTTATAAGACTTACGGTCCTATTGTAGTAAGGCCTGATGACAAAAAGGACAATTATGTTAAGAGATGTGTGGCAGCAGCAGGTGATACTCTTGAGATTATAAACGGTAAAGTTTACGTGAACGGATTACCACAGAATAATTATTCAGGTATTCAGAATACTTTTACGGTATACACAAATGGTACTACCATCAATTCAAAGATAATTGAGGATATGGATATAAATCCAAATGAACTTTACTTTGATGTTAGTCTGCCAGGATACATAAATTTTCCGCTGAATGAAGATGAGGTTGAAAAAATCAGAGCAATGGCAAATGTAATAGATGTTCGTCAGAACATTGACACATATCCTCCTGATCTTCCTGATTCGCCACTCATTATTTTCCCTTTTGAGGGAGATTTCAAATGGACCCGAGACAATTTTGGACCATTATGGGTGCCTAAAAAGGGAATAACAGTTAAACTTACTATAGCCAATCTTCCTCTTTACAAACGCATTATTTCATCTTATGAAGGCAACTCTATTGAAGTTAAGGATTCTTTGATATTCATTAACGGTAAAGTTACTGACAGCTATACTTTTAAGATGGATTATTACTTTATGATGGGTGATAACAGACACAATTCGGCTGATTCCAGATATTGGGGTTTTGTCCCGGAATCGCATGTAGTTGGTACGCCTTCAGTAATTTGGTTCTCTAAAGACAAGAACAAGTCTTTTCCAAGAAATATAAGGTGGAAAAGGATTTTTAAAACAGTATAAATATTTTGATAATACAGAAAAAATCATGATATTTGCAGCCCTTTATGGGTGTAAGGAATGAATTAATAAATAAATGAACAAAAATGGCACGAGTTTGTCAAATAACCGGTAAGAGAAGAATGATAGGGAATAATGTTTCCCATTCAAAACACCGTACAAAGAGGGAATTTTCTCCAAATTTGAAGAATAAGCGTTTTTGGTTGGAAGAGGAGCAGAGATTTGTTACTCTTAAGGTTTCTACTGCAGGAATGCGCAATATTTATAAAAACGGGCTGGCTGCTACACTCAGAAAAGCTCAGAAAAATGGTTTTATTGACTTATATTAGGTATTAATAAGTTTAGGATATTATGGCAAAGAAAGGAAACAGAATCCAGGTTATTCTTGAGTGTATAGAACAGAGAGAGAGTGGTGTACCTGGGATTTCAAGATATATTACCACAAAAAACAAAAAGAATACCACTCAACGTTTGGAACGTAAAAAATATAATCCTTACTTAAAAAGGGTGACAATTCACCGTGAAATTAAGTAACACAGGCTAAATAATTAAACAATGGCAAAAAAGGTAGTTGCTACATTTGGTAGCGGAAAAGGAACCGGAAAAAATGTTGTTAAGTGTATCCGTATGGTTCGTTCAGAACGTACAGGAGCTTATACATTTGAGGAGGAGATTGTCCCAACAGAGGGAGTTAAAGATTTTTTTGCGAGGAAATAAGTCCTCTGTTGAGAATATAAGCTAAGGGGGTGTGTCAGGTTATTATGACACACCCCTTAGCTTTAAGTTCTGGTGATATTATGTTATATTAAAATTGATATCTTTGTAAATTATTTTTCAAAAATGGCATTATTTGGATTGTTCGGATCAAAATCAAAGGAGGAGAAAGAGGCTCTGGACAAAGGGCTTGAGAAGACAAAAAAAGGTATTTTTGAGAAGCTTTCAAGAGCAGTTGTGGGTAAGTCAAAAGTTGACGATGACACACTGGATGATATTGAAGAAGCTCTAATTGCTTCTGATATTGGCGTTGAAACTACATTAAAGATTATTGACAGGCTTGAGGCAAGAGTTCGTAGGGATAAATTTATGGACAGTAATGAGCTCAATCAGATTCTAAAAGAGGAAATAGAAGCGTTGCTCAATGTCGATGACGGTCTGGACATTAATATGCCTTTTGACTTTTCAAAAAAACCGTTTGTTATTCTTGTCGTCGGAGTGAATGGGGTA
>JAHDRO010000071.1 GCA_018433265.1 Bacteroidales bacterium | reverse complement strand
CATGTTGCTGCTTTTCTTTTTTTAAATTTTTGTTTTCATCAATAATATTCTTAACACCAGAATTCAAATCCTGAAGTTCATCATCGTTTTCCAACTGTACATTATAGCTTTTATTATATTCTCTGTAATTCTTAATACCTTTGGAAATTAAAATGATAGGAGATATAAAATAGATATTCAGAAAATAGTTAAAAAGCAGCACAAGCATTAATCCTGCTCCTACAGCTATAATACCCGGCATAATACTCCTGTAGTAACCTTCTTGAAGCTCCTTTGCATTTTCTGCAAGCGCAGCCTGGGTCATCAAACCTAATAGCTTTTTATATTTGTTGAGATTATTGTAAGCAGGCTTAAGCTCATTCTCGTACCACTTTATTCTTTCCCCCAAATTTTTGAGCATTATATCAGAAGTACTGTTAATGACAGAAATGTAATCCGAGTATGCTTGAGAAAGAGAGTCCGCCACAACTCTCTCTTCATGTGATGCAAAACCTCTCCTTATATTGCCGAGGTACTTGTGTAAACGATCATCAGGAACAATATCTACACTTTTTACAGATGAGTCTTTAATAACACGACTCAAAAGTTCAAAATTATATTCGTCAGTAAGTTCGAGAAGTAATCTGGAAGTATTGATGCTGTTTATATTATCCTTCATTAAATTTGTCACAGTCTGTCTCATGCGACTAAACTCAAAAACAGATATTACGCTGGATATAAAAAGTACAACCCCTATTATGACAAAACCAAGCGAGATTTTTCTACGAATTCCCATAATTTAAGTTTTATATGCAAATATAAAGATACGGTTTATAAAAAGATAACCTTCCGGAAATTATCCGAAAGGTTAAAAACAACATTATCTGAAAATATTAATTGACAGTTGCCATATGGGCTATCATGTCAAGAATCTTGTTTGAATATCCCCATTCATTGTCATACCAGGACACAACCTTTACAAAGTTTGGATTGAGTGATATGCCGGCTCCAGCATCGAAAATAGATGTACGTGGGTCTGTAATAAAATCAGATGAAACTACAGCATCCTCTGTGTATCCAAGAACTCCTTTAAGTTCATTTTCGGAAGCTTTTTTCATAGCAGCTTTGCTCTCATCGTAAGTAGAAGGTTTTTCAAGGCGGCATGTAAGATCAACAACCGATACATCTACAGTTGGAACCCTAAATGACATTCCTGTCAACTTTCCTTTCATCTCAGGAAGAACTTTTCCCACTGCCTTGGCAGCTCCTGTAGAAGAAGGAATAATATTGGCTCCGGCAGCGCGACCACCTCTCCAGTCCTTAGCTGAAGGAGCATCCACAGTTTTCTGAGTATTGGTTGTTGCATGAACAGTTGTCATCAACCCTTCAATAATGCCAAAGTTCTCATGAAGCACTTTAACAATAGGAGCAAGACAATTGGTTGTACATGATGCATTTGAAACAATCGATTCTCCTGCATATTTCTTGTGATTTACTCCATAAACAAACATAGG
Source organism: Bacteroidales bacterium (assembly GCA_018433265.1). The sequence goes on along the minus strand of JAHDRO010000071.1, from coordinate 6,690 downwards.
AGTATCATCCTTGGAAGGAGCTGACATAATAACTCTCTTGGCACCAGCATCTATATGAAGTTGGGCACTCTCCTTTGTAAGAAACAGACCTGTCGATTCAACAACATATTCAGCACCTACTTCTCCCCACTTAAGATCTCCGGGATTTTTCTCAGCTGTAACTCTAATAGGATTACCATTTACGATAAGCATGCCATCCTTAACCTCAACAGTACCGTCAAACTTTCCATGGACTGTATCATACTTCAACATGTAAGCCATATAATCGACACTTATCAGGTCATTTAAGGCAACAATCTGAATATCATCCCTTGACTGAGCAGCACGGAAAACCAAACGGCCTATACGGCCGAAACCGTTAATACCAACTTTAATTTTGTTCATCTTGCAATTATTTATTAGATTAACACTTTATAATCTTGGGCAAATATAAGCATTTTTGGGGAATACTCCGGCAAAATTACTATTTTTGTAAGATTAAAGAAAGAAATCGATTTGAATAAAAAATGAGGAAGATTCTGATTACTAATGACGACGGAGTTAAATCAAAAGGAATTTCGCACTTGGTAGAGATGATGCTCCCATATGGAGAGTTAACAGTTGTTGCACCTTTTGAGGCACAATCAGGGATGTCGGTTGCACTAACTATTGGCAAACCGCTGAGATTGACAGAATTGAAGAGTGGTAATGGATTGAAAGTTTACGCATGTTCGGGAACACCGGCAGATTGCGTTAAAATTGCAATGAATCAGTTATTTCCGGACGAGTTACCTGATTTTCTTGTATCAGGTATCAATCACGGCTCAAATGCATCAATTGCATCATTATACTCCGGCACACTTGGCGCAGCAATAGAAGGCACTATTTACGGCATTCCGTCCATTGGGCTGTCGCTCTGCTCACATAAACAAGATGCAGATTTTTCAGGTGTTACACATTTCGGAAAGATAATTATTGATAATTTTATTGAACATCCTGTTGGCCCTGATGCTTATTTAAATGTCAATTTTCCTGATCTTAAACCGGAAGAGATTAAGGGTATTAAATTTGCCAAACAGGGAAGAGGTAAATGGATCAAAGAGTTTGAACAGAGAGAAGACCCTTACGGTTTCAAATATTACTGGATGACAGGAGAATTTCTCAACCTTGAACCTGATAATGAAAAATCTGACAACAATGTAGTTGAAAGTGGATATGTCAGTGTTGTCGCTCACAAAATAGACAATACGGATTACGATGAGGTTAAAAGGCTAAAATCACTCTGGAAAATATGAAATATTACATCATTGCAGGTGAGGCATCAGGAGATCTTCATGGATCCAATCTCATGAAAGCGCTTTTTGAGGTAGATCAGGAAGCTCAGATACGCTTCTGGGGAGGCGATCTGATGGCTTCAGTAGGAGGAACTCTTGTAAAACACTACAAACAAACTGCAGTGATGGGAATATTTGATGTGATTTCAAAATTAGGGCCCATTATTCGTAATCTGCAATTTTGTAAAAAAGATATTATTGAATATCAACCTGATGTTATAATTCTTATTGACTATCCCGGTTTTAATTTCAGAATAGCCAAATTTGCCAGGAAACATTCATTAAGAGTATTTTATTACATCCCTCCTACTGTTTGGGGATGGAAAGAATGGAGAATTAAAAGCCTGACAAAATATGTAGACAGAATCTTTATAATTTTTCCATTCGAAGTTAACTATTATAAGAAAAAGGGAATTAAAGTTTTCTATTTTGGGAATCCTCTTCTCGACAGCATTGCCGGTCACAGATGCAATTCTGAGAGCTTTGAAGAATTCACCAAAAGATGCAATCTTGATCAAAAACCAATTATTACTCTGCTTCCGGGTAGTAGAGTAAGTGAGGTAAAACACCTTTTGCCTGTTTTCTCCAAACTTGAAAACGAGTTTCCGGATTATCAACTCATTGTCGCCGGCGCACCATCAATCGATGAGAAAATATACCTTCCATACATATCAGGTACAACTATAAAACTCCTGTTTGGTGAAACATACTCGTTACTAAAACATTCCAAGGCTACAGCATTATGTTCCGGTACAGCAAGTCTTGAAGCGGCAATTCTCGATACGCCACAGGTGGTTTGTTACAGAGCAAATCCAATTTCAGTAGCTATAATCCGGCCATTTGTAAAGGTAAAATATATAAGTCTCGTCAATCTCATTTTCAACCAGCCTGTTGTCAAAGAGCTTATTCAAGAGGACTGTACTGTTAAAAATTTAGCTGACGAACTACGTAAGATTCTTTCAGAAAAAGAGAGCATAAAAATCAGAAACAAATATGCCAAATTGAGAAAAATATTGGGAGATGCCAGCTCATCCAGGCGAATCGCAGAATCTATGTTGAGTGAGATTCAATCTCTATCTGATGAAAATTTATATTATAAATATTATAAATCTCCTATCGGCATGCTTAAACTGATAGCAGACGAAGAATCTCTAGTTGCAATAAGATATATCAGAGAAGATAAAGAAGAAAAATATCATGAAAAATCCAACCCAAAAGGAAATTCAATACTCGAAAATGCGGCAAGGCAACTGGAAGAATATTTTGCAGAAAAGCGTAAAGTTTTTGACATTCCTTTAAAACCAACCGGTACTCCTTTTCAACAGAAAGTCTGGAAAGAGCTGTCCAATATTCCATATGGTCAGGTTAAGACGTACGGTGAAATAGCCTCAATTGTAGAAACTAAAGATGCCAGCAGAGCCGTAGGTAATGCTTGCAGGCTGAATCCTCTCCCGATAGTGATTCCTTGTCACAGGGTTATAGGCGCAAATAACAAACTAACAGGTTTCAACATGGGAATAGATAAAAAACTATTTCTTCTTACTCTCGAAAAAGCTTATGAAAGCTCTGAAGTAAATCTTTTTAACTCAAACTCGAACTTTAATTCAAATAGGATTGATAATGATAATTAAGGTGCATAAGTACCAGGGAGCAGGTAACGACTTCATTATTTTAGATAACCAAAATAATAATATTGAACTATCTGCAGAACAAATCAGACATTTATGCCACAGAAGATTCGGAATAGGGGCAGATGGTCTGATGCTACTCGAAAAAAGCGAAAAATATGATTTCTCGATGAAATTCTACAATTCTGACGGAATAGAAGGCCCAATGTGTGGGAATGGAGGAAGATGTCTGGTTGCTTTTGCATACCATTCAGGAATAAAAAATTATCATTTTGAGGCAAGTGATGGAGAACATAGAGGAACAGTACTAGTGGGTACTCCTTCGAAATGCATAGTTGAGCTTGAAATGATAGATGTTCATGAAGTTAAGGAATACTCTCCCAAGTCATTTTTTCTTAATACCGGAGCTCCTCATCTTGTGATTTTTGTCGAGAAGTTAAAGGATTATGATGTCTTGGAACAAGGTAAATTCTGGAGACATCATCCAAATTTTCATGGTGGCACAAATGTAAATTTTGTACAGGGCAATTGGGGAAGAAGTGCTATTCCTGAAGGTGTAGACCTTTTCGTAAGGACTTTTGAGAGAGGCGTAGAGGATGAAACGTATGCCTGTGGAACAGGCGTTACTGCTTCTGCAATTGCATTTCATAAATTATTTCAGAGAAATCTCTATCCTTCAGGTACTGTTTCCACAAGAGTACAAACTATTGGTGATATTCTTGATGTTAAATTTGACTACAATGGCGAAGACGAATACTCCAACATAAAACTTAAAGGCCCTGCTACTTATGTCTTTACCTGTGAAATTGAAATATGATCATGAATATTGCATTATTCCCCGGATCTTTTGATCCTATTACATTAGGACATATCGATATCTTAAAATCTGCACTAAAGCTCTTTGACAAAGTAGTTGTAGCCGTAGGATACAATACCCAGAAAAAAGGACTTTTCACTGTTGAAGAGAGAGTGAAATTGATAGAGGATGGCGTCAGGTCAATTAATCTAAACAATAATATTGAAATCGCATCCTACTCCGGATTAACAATAGACTTTTGTAAAAAAGCAAATATAAAGTTCATAATACGAGGACTAAGAACTACAACTGACTTTGAGATGGAAAGAGCAGTAGCTCAAGCTAATCTAAGTATGGCCCCAGATATTCTTACTGTTTTTATACCATCACGTCATGAATACTCATTTATCTCTTCTACTGTAGTAAGAGATGTTATAATAAACGGAGGTGATGCAACCCCTTTCCTTCCTGATGGAGTTGACATATCTGAATATCTAAATAAAGTTTGAATGATTCGCAAGGCACTTTCAATATTTGGTTTAATTTGTTGCCTTATCATTAGTGTCCATGGTCAGGAGAAAGAGAAGCTGGAAAAATATATCGATCAGTATATAGCAATGACTCCTCCTTCGCCAGACTCTTTAAATGCAGCCTGTGATTATTTGATAAATATAAGCAATGATACTGCTATTCAGACTCATATTGCAGGATATCTTTTTAATAAATTTTATTCTTCCCCAATCATGGGAATGGAAAGTGTCGCCATTCATATTGCCAAAAACTATTTTTTAAACAAAAAACTCAATTGGCAGGGAGATGATGGAATGCTTTTCCTTAGACTCTTCGTCGAATTTAACGAGAACTCCCTAATAGGAATGAAAGCTCCTGAACTTATTCTTCCTGATACTTCCGGCAATTTGCATTCTTTAAGAAATTTGGATGCAAATTATACTGTTATCTATTTTTTTGATACAGATTGCAGTCTCTGTCAAAAAGAGCTGCCTAAACTAATTGAAATTGCAAATAAATTCAAGGACAGCGATTTGCATATATATGCTGTTTATACACAAGCCAACGAAAACAATCTTAAACAATTCATCAGAGATGAATTTCCAAAATCAGTAAACAATTGGACTTTTGTGTGGGATCCGGATTTTAAAAGCGGATTCCATAAACTGTATAATGTGCTTAAAACCCCTCAAATCTTTCTCCTTGATGGAGATAAAACAATTATTGGTCGCAATCTTGACCACACATCATTAGACCAATTATTAAGTTCATGTACTGAGAGCAGAAATAACTTGTCAAAAAACATACGTGCATTTCTGAATGATTACCTTAAAGTCGTAAAACTTGACGATACTTTGGCTATAAGATTCGCTATCGAACCTCTCTTTATTAAAAGTATAGAAAGTGATATTGATCTTTATAGAATGATGTTTACTGAATTGTTTGATATTTTACAACGTTCAGATGACACAACTTATCAAAATTGTGCAATTTATGTTGCAGAAAATTACATACAAAACAGAAAAGAACTTTGGTTGGATAACTCGTTTCCGGAAGATTACGTGCCAAAAATGATTGAGAGAATAAAGAGCAACAAAATAGGAGCAATTGCAAATGATTTTATCTTCTATACTGATAAATTAAAACCTGTAAGATTACATGAAATTAACGCAAAATACACAATTTTATATTTTTACAGTCCTAAATGTGCTGTTTGCAAACCTTTTGGAATGGATTTGGCTGATATTTACAAAGCGCTCCATAAAAAAGGGGCATTTATCCTTGCAGTAGATGTTGAAAGTAGATTTGAAGATTTTATAAAGTCAGTCAAAGAGAAAAAGTGTCAATGGATAAGATGTTTTGTTAAAGATGAGAACAGACTGGAACTCTTCTATAAATTCAGAACAGAAGAGGTACCAATGATTTATCTTCTCGACAGTGATAAAAAAATTATCGCAAAAAAAATAAGTACAACCAAATTAAATGAATTGGTAAAATGATAACAGGAAAATATAAAGAGTTCTATAATGAACTTCTCAAAAAGATCCCTTCCGAAAGAATCCATCATGATGCTTTAAGTACTCTGGCTTTTGGAACTGATGCATCTTTTTACAGACTAATTCCAAAACTTGTGGTAAAAGTCAAGGATGAAAAAGAACTCCAACTAGTCGTTCGGCAGGCAAGTAAATTTGACATACCGGTTACCTTCAGGGCTGCAGGAACATCTCTTTCAGGCCAGGCAATCAGCGATTCTGTTCTTGTTTTGGCAACACATGGATGGCAAAAACATCAGATTATAGAAAACGGCGAGAAAATACGTCTTCAAGTTGGTATCAGAGGAGAGCAGGCAAACAGGTACCTTGAGAGATACAGTAGAAAAATCGGTCCAGATCCTGCATCATTAGACAGTGCCATGATAGGAGGTATTGCCGCCAATAATGCTAGTGGAATGTGTTGTGGAACATCAGAAAACTCATATAAAACAATAGTTGACATTCGAATTATAATGAGTGACGGTACAATTCTCGATACTGCAGATAAAGAAAGTCGGGAATCTTTTACCAAAAGTCATTCGTTTTTACTTAAAGGCCTTGAGAAATTGGCTGAAGAGATTGATTCTAATGAAATACTTCGAGAAAAAATCAAACAGAAATATAAAATCAAAAATACAACTGGGTACAGTCTGAATGCATTTACTGATTTCAAAGATGGGTTCGAAATTCTTAAACATCTGATTATTGGCTCTGAAGGTACTCTTGCATTTATTTCTGACATCACCTACAAAACAGTTGTTGAATACAAAGATAAGGCTCTTGCTCTTGCTATATATCCTGATATAGAGCAAGCATGTACTGCTGTAACTATATTGAAATCTGCCCCTGTTACAGCTGTAGAAATAATGGACAGAGCTGCACTTCGCTCAGTCGAATCAACAAAAGGAGTT
>JAHDRO010000262.1 GCA_018433265.1 Bacteroidales bacterium | reverse complement strand
AAGTATCTTGGGATACAGGCCAGAGAGGACAATATGGAAATTTACAAATTGAAATCAGTGGAGATTACCCCTTACATTGAAGCGGATTACTCTGCTAATTATGCAGTCAACCTGGGTAATTCTAAGAATGCTTCTGCCAATTTTCTTGAATTTATAAGTCAGGGGTTAATTATGTGGTCAGATTCATATGCCGGGAAAAGTGACAAGATGAGGTTTCACAATATCACTTCTGGCCAGCTGTTTAATCCTGCGAGTGTTTCTAATAATCTTACAAGCGAGCAAACCACGCTTTATAAAACTGTTCAGACTGCAAAAGGCCTCGAAAAGGTGGGCGTTCAGCAGAGTCAGGTTGTTGAGAAGAGCATCGAAAGAAGAGCAGAAGAAGCTGCCAATCTCATATTTAAACTGAGAACAAAGAGGCTTGAGATTATTACCGGAGAAACTGATGCTACTTTTAGTGGTGATGCATTGAGAGCTGCAATAGAGGAAATTAACAGAATAGAGGATGAATACATGTCGCTTTTTTTAGGTAAAAGCATATTTGATATTCAAAAAATGAGTTATGACGTAGTTCCTTCACAGGATAACCAGAAACAGATATATATAGCCTTCAGATTTTCTGAATCACAAGGTTTATTGCCTGCATCAAATATTGCTGGAAGACCTGTTGTTTTGGAACTCTCGTTGGAAGATAAAGTTGCACCTGCACCTAAGACCGACATTTCAGGAGGAAAGGGAAGTATAGTATATAGAAGACCGGCAGCTATGGTGGCTAAAGTTATTGATGGCCAGAATATCCTTTTACAGACAAGAGTTCCTGTATATCAGTTGGGGAACTTGCTATCATTTCCCATAGAGGTAGCAACAGCAAAAAAGTAAATTGTTTAATCTTAACAAATTTTAATATTTATAGAAATGAGTATTGCTAATTTAAATCCGACAAGGGTATGGAAACATTTTGAATCTCTTACCCGGATACCCCGTCCTTCAAAGAAAGAAGCCAAGGCTGTAATGTTTATGGAAAATTTCGGGAAAAGTTTGGGTCTTGAAACATTTAAGGATGAACTTGGAAACGTTATTATACGAAAACCTGCTACCAAAGGTATGGAAAATCGTAAAGGGATTATTCTTCAGGCACATATAGATATGGTACCGCAGAAAAACAGTGACAAGGTTCATGATTTTGAGAAAGATCCAATTGAACCCAGGATTGTGGATGACTGGGTATATGCAACAGGTACCACCCTTGGGGCTGATAATGGAATGGGAGTAGCTGTGGCAATGGCTGTTCTTGAAGCTAAAGATCTAGTTCACGGTCCTATTGAAGTATTGATTACTGTTGATGAAGAGACGGGGATGACAGGAGCAAGAGGTTTGAAGCCGGGTCTTTTGAAAGGTGACATATTGATAAATCTTGATTCAGAAGACGAAGGAGAACTTTATGTGGGATGTGCAGGTGGTCTGGATGCAACAGCTACATTCAAATATACAACAGTTCCTGTCCCTGCAGACTATATTGGACTCGCCCTTGCTATAACCGGTCTTAAAGGAGGCCATTCAGGTATGGATATAGTTCTTGGTCGTGGAAATGCCAACAAGGCTTTAGTGAGATTACTTCTGCCTCTCGTTGAAAAATCCGGTGCCCTCATTGCATCCTTTGAAGGTGGTTCGTTGAGAAATGCAATTCCAAGAGAGGCTTTTGCGACTTTGGCGATACCAGCTTCAAAGATATCAACTGCCAAAAAGATAGTAAGCAAACATTTTAGCGACATGAAGGTAGAACTTGCTGCTCAGGAACCGAATCTCAATATTGAACTTAATATTGCTAAAAGACCTGTCAGAGCAATTGATCCGGAAATTGCCCTCAAGGCAGTTAAGGCAATCTATGCATGTCCAAACGGAGTTGAGAGAATGAGTGATGCGATGCCGGGGCTTGTAGAAACTTCCAACAACTTAGCTATTGTTAAAAGCGGAAATGGTAAGATAGATGTTAAGTCTCTTATGAGAAGTTCCGTTGATTCTGCTAAGGAAATACATGCAATTTCTCTTAAGTCTGTTTTTGATCTTGCAGGAGCTAAAGTCAGTCTGACAGGTGGTTATCCCGGCTGGAAGCCGAATATGGATTCGGATATCTTGAAAATCATGAAGGGCGTTTATAAAAAGCTTTATGGCAAAGAGCCTGAGGTAAAAGCCATTCATGCAGGTTTGGAATGTGGGATTCTTGGAGGAACATATCCGAATTGGGACATGATTTCCTGCGGTCCTACCATCAAATCTCCTCATTCTCCGGATGAAAGAGTGAATATTAAAAGTGTTGAAAAGTGGTGGAACTATGTAGTTGAAGTTCTTAAGGAAGCCCCCATTAAGAAATAATTTGTTTGAATGTAATTATTTTATAACTTTGCAGCCCTTTTTAAATAATTTTATAATTTAATAAACACACAAAAAGAGTATGTTAAAACAGTACGAAACCGTTTTCATTGCTACTCCCGTTTTATCTGAAGTCCAGATAAAGGAAACGGTAAAAAAGTTTCGTGACTTTATCACCGACAATCAGGGTGAAATCGTTCACGAAGAAGACTGGGGGCTCAGAAAGTTGGCTTACCCTATCCAAAAGAAAACTACAGGTTTTTATCATTTAATTGAGTTTAAGGCAGACCCTTCATTTATCACCAAACTTGAAACTCAATATCGTCGTGATGAGCGCATTATTCGTTTTCTTACTTTTGCTATGGATAAGCATGCAATAGCCTATGCAGAGAAGAAACGTGCAAATATGGCAGAAAATAAAAACTAAGAAGAGTAAAATTATGGCAAGTCAAAATAATGAAATACGTTATCTGAACCCACCAACTGTTGAGGTAAAGAAGAAAAAATACTGTCGTTTTAAAAAAGCCGGTATTAAGTATGTGGACTATAAGGATCCTGAATTTCTTAAAAGATTTCTTAATGAGCAAGGTAAAATTTTGCCACGCCGTCTTACCGGTACTTCACAGAAATTTCAGAAGAAGGTTGCCCAGGCAGTTAAACGTGCCAGACACCTTGCGTTATTACCTTATGTAACTGATTTATTGAAATAGGAGGGAGATTTTATGGAAATTATACTTAAACAGGATGTTCCCAATCTGGGTCATAAGGACGATGTAGTAACAGTCCGCAATGGATATGCTGTAAATTACTTGATACCAAAAGGTTTTGCGATTATGGCAACTTCTTCTGCCAAAAAGGTTCATGAAGAAAATATGAGACAAAGGGCTCATAAAGAGGCTAAAATTCGTGAGGATGCAATGATATTGGCGACAAAACTTGAAGGATTGCAGGTTAAAATTTTAACTAAGGTAAGTTCTACAGGCAAGATTTTTGGTTCTGTCAATAATATTCAGGTAGCAGATGCTCTTGCGCTTCAGGGCTTTGAGATAGATCGCAGAAACATTACCATAACAAGTGAGGAAAATGTTAAGGAAGTAGGTGTTTATGATGCGGTTGTTAAGTGTTACAGGGACATTAAGGCTAATATTAAGATAGAGGTTGTGGGAGAGGAGTAAAATCCTCTCTTCTCTTTTTTGGATGTTTTATTTTTCGTATTATCTTTGTATAAGATAAGTTGTGGGTATTTGATTTTTTAATTTTAAACTAAACTGAATTATTATGAAGAGGATTCTAACTTTAGTCATGATGTTTGCTGTTGTGTCAGCATATGCCCAACAGCAAGAAACAAAGGCCGACGTAAAGTATAACCAATACCTTACAAATGGTTTCTGGGATAACTGGTTTGTTGGAATAGGGGGAGGAGCACAGATCTACTTTGGAGAACATGATGGAAAGATAGATTTTGGCGACCGATTAGCTCCCGCATTTGATATATCACTTGGTAAATGGATAACACCACTTTTTGGCGTTCGTGGACAATTTGCTGGCATAGGCGTAAAAGGTGGCATGATTCAGAATCAAGGTAATTTCATTGATAAACAATACGGCGGATGTGCTAATTGCTATACCGAAAAATTCAACATGTTTAACATCCATGGTGATTTTCTCTGGAACGTGTCTAATACAATTGGTGGATACAGAACAGACCGAACATGGTCATTCATCCCTTATGCAGGATTTGGCTGGGCTAGATCCTGGAAAGAAGATGTCAATCCAAAATTTAATGAAGTTGGTGCTACTATAGGTCTAATAAACAAAGTTCGTATTTCTGATGCTGTGGACTTTAACATTGAGATTAAAACACTATTGGTTAATGACAGATTTGACGGATATGAGGTTGGACAGGGAATAGAAGAACTTGCAACTGCGACTGTTGGTGTCACTTACAATTTTATGAAACGTGATTTTGCTAAATATGTAAAACCTGTTCCATGCGACTATACTCCTTATACAAGCAAAATTGCTGATCTTGAGAAAAAAATTGTAGAAACTGACAACAATGCAAAACAATTGGAGAACGAATTGAATGCAGAAAAGGCAAAAGGGCCTAAAATTATTACCAATACAGAATATCTTGCAGGTAAGATGGCTGTTTGGTTTGCTATTAACAGTAGTAAATTGAGTGATAAAGATCTTATTAATCTTGGTGAATATGCAGAAGTAATTAAGAAATCTGGCCTGACTTACAAGATCTCCGGTTATGCTGACAAACAGACTGGTAATAAGAAAATTAACAAGAAACTTAGCGAAGATAGGGTAAATAGGGTTTATGATGCTCTTGTAAATAAGTTTGGTGTTAATCCTTCACAGCTTCAAAAAATTGCATTTGGCGATGAACAACAGCCGTTTGACAAAGCTCCATTAAATCGTGTCGTAATCATTGAGTAATTTAGAACGTTATAAATTAGACCCGTCTGTTAAGATGGGTTTTTTTTGTAAAAATATTTTTGTAAAAATATTTTCTGTTTGAAATATTTTTTATTATCTTTCACGAAATTAACTCGATAATACTATGAAGAAAAGTTTTTTAACCTTAATTCTTTTGATGTTCTTTGGGATGATTTCAGCCCAGGAGCAGGCCAAAAGAGGGCCGTTTTTGACAAACGGTTTGTGGGATAACTGGTTCATATCTGCAGGAGTTGGTGGTAACGTCTATTTTGGAGAGAATGACGGTGAGCTTTCATTTGGTGATCGAATATCTACTGCTTTGGATTTCTCTGTTGGCAAATGGATTACCCCATGTTCCGGATTCCGTTTCCAATATGCAGGTATTGATGCCAAAGGATACGGACCTAATGCTTTGTATGCTGATAATAATGGAGATGAATCTTTTAATGTTTTAAATCTTCATGCTGATTACATGCTTAATCTTTCCAATTTTGTTGGTGGCTATAAACATACAAGATTCTGGCAGTTTGTTCCTTTTGTT
>JAHDRO010000288.1 GCA_018433265.1 Bacteroidales bacterium | reverse complement strand
TTTTTGCAGATATATTCAAGAATAATGCTCTCAATAATGGCTTATTGCCAATACAAGTTTCTCGAGCTTTTTTTCAAAAAATAGTTGATAATTCTCATTCTTTGCTTGATATAAATTTACCGATGCAGAGTGTCACAATAATCTCCACAGGTGAAAGTGAATTATTTGATATAAATACCTATAAAAAAGATTGCTTAATAAATGGTTTTGATGATATTGACTTTTTACTGTCAAATATTGGTGAAATTGAAAAATTTGAACAAATAAAAAGTACAAGCAGGTTATGAAAAAAAAAATAGCAGTTTTGCCTGGTGATGGGGTAGGACCTGAAATAATTGAACAGAGTATAAAAGTTTTAACTGCAGTTGAGAAGCGTTTTGGTCATTCTTTTGAATTTGCATATGGTTCAATTGGAGCATGTGCAATTGATGAATTTGGAGACCCATACCCCGAAAACACTCATAAATTATGTCTTGAATCTGACGCTATTTTATTTGGAGCGATTGGTGATCCAAAATATGACAATGATCCATCAGCCAAAGTGCGTCCAGAACAGGGTTTATTAAAAATGAGGAAGGATTTGGGTTTATATGCAAATATTCGTCCAGTGACTATATATAGTGCATTACTTGACAGGTCTCCATTACGGATGGACATTATTAAAAATGTTGATTTAGTGGTTGTTAGAGAACTGACTGGAGGTATTTACTTTGGAGAACCAAGGGGGAGGAGTGAAGATGGCCGAAAAGCCTTTGATACATCTATTTACTCTGATTTTGAAATTGAGAGAATATCAAGAATTGCATTTAATTTGGCCAGAAAAAGGAAGGGGCAGGTAACTCTTGTGGATAAGGCTAATGTGTTGGCTACCTCAAGATTATGGAGAGAGGTGGTGAGTAGATTGCATAATGAAGAATTTAAGGAAATCAAACTCGACTTTCTTTTTGTTGATAATGCTTCCATGCAGTTGGTCCTTAATCCTTCTAAGTTTGACGTCATTTTGACGGAGAACATGTTTGGCGATATTCTTAGTGATCAGGCAAGTATAATACCTGGGTCAATTGGGCTTTTGCCTTCATCATCCATGGGTGTTTATACTCCTCTTTTTGAGCCAATTCATGGTTCTTTTCCCCAGGGTGCAGGAAAAAATATTGCAAATCCCATCGCTACAATTCTTTCGGCCGCAATGATGCTTGATGATGCTTTTAATATGGTATATGAGGCATTATCTGTAAGAAAAGGATGTGAAGCTGCAATTAACAATGGCAAGCTTACAATTGACTTAACAGATTCTAAAGAAGCCTGTACTACATCTCAGATAGGAGACTATGTTGCAGACTTTATTATGGAAGCACCATAATGGCGTCTATTATTAAATAGATACCTCCGGAAATCAACAATGTGGCAGGAATTGTAAAAATCCATGCTCCTACTATATTTTTAGCAGTTGCCCATCTTACAGAAGCAATTCCTTTTGTCATGCCAACACCGATTATCGATCCTGTAATTGTATGTGTGGTACTTACAGGTATTCCGGAGAGAGCTGTGCCAATTAAAGTGATAGCTCCTGCTGTTTCTGCACAGAAACCTTGTACCGGTTTTAGCTTTGCCAGACCATCCCCAAGAGTTTTGATAACTCTCCAGCCTCCGGTTATTGTGCCCAGTGCTATAACTGAATAACAGGTTATAGTTATCCATAAAGGAATATGAAATCCAGCATTTGGTTCATATAGATATTTAGCAATAAAATCATTGGTTCCCGCAACGCTGAAAAGTAGGACTGCAATTATTCCCATTGTCTTTTGAGCATCATTGCTTCCATGTCCAAGACTGAATACTGCAGAAGAAAATAGCTGTAAAACCTTGAAGTTCTTTTCGACCTTCATAGGATGTTTTTTCTTGTGAATCCACATTGTTAGGGCCATCATTAAGAATCCCAGAAAAGCACCAATAAGTGGAGAAAGGACTATAAATATCCCTACTTTTAGAATTCCTGTCCCTATTAGCGCACTAGAACCATGTGTAAACCAAACAGGACCAATCAAACCTCCAATTAACGCATGTGAAACACTGATCGGCATTCCCAGTCTGGTACAAGCATAAACCCATATAACTGAACCTGTCAGTGCAGACAGAATGATAAAGGGGTTAACTACATTTGGATCGACTATCCCTTTACCAATAGTATTTGCTACGTGTACTCCAAATAGAAAGAAAGCCGCAAAATTCCAAAAGGCAGCCCATAAAACGGCAGCAGTTGGGGATAAGACTTTAGTAGAGACAATTGTAGCTATGGAATTTGCCGCATCGTTCATCCCATTGAGAAAATCAAACAGAAGAGCTAAAACTATTGCTATAATTACTATTGTTAACATGACAGCAATATTACACCTGTTTAACAATAATGGACCTGATGCAGTCACTTATGTCTTTAGCTCTGTCTGTAGCATCCTCAAGACTTTGAACTATGTTTTTGTGTTTGACTAGTTCGATTGCATCTTTTTCATTTTCAAAAAGGAAACAATTAAAATTTTCATAGAGCTGGTCAACATGCCTTTCGATTTCAATGATTCTTAGCGTTCTGGATACTATTTCTTCATGTTGTTTCATTATGAATTCAAGCTTTCCAACCATTTCCTTTAATATTTCAGATAGCTCTATAAGATAATCAATAATAGTGATCATGTCCTTATAAGTGTTTTTAGGCTTGTACATCACTTGTTTACGGGCAGAATCATGGATAAAGTCCAAAAAGGTATCAATACGATAGGCGAGTATGTGAATATCCTCTCTGTCAAATGGCGTGACAAATGTCTTTTCCAATTCCTGATAAATTCTGCCTGTAATATGATCACCTTCTACTTCTAAAGAATTGATTTTTTTGTATAGCTCCTTTTGAACTTCATAGTTGCTTTCTAAAAAGAGAAATTTGAGTTCTTTAGTTGCCTGGTTAATAATATCCATCTGGGAGATGAACATGGGGTAAAATTTTTTCTCTTTAACAATAAATAATTGAAGAAATCTGTCAATTTTCATACGTGTAAATTTCCTTCAAAAATACAGAGTGAAAATTAAATTTATTGTTAAAGAGAAAAAATGTAACAGAACCTTAACAGAGCCTATTTAATTAAAGAGAGACTTCTCTTTATGAATTTATCAAGATCCTCTCCTTTAAGTGTTCCATTGGCAAGTAATGCAAGATCTGCCAGCTCTTTGATCAATTCACATTTTTTTGCAAAATCGGCAATCAATTCTTTCCTTTCGTCTTTAATCTTATTGAGTTCTTCTTCAAGAGCTTTGCGCTCATCTTTGACAACAGTGTCGATTTCTTCATCTTTTTTGCCTGATGTTTCCTCACGAATTGTTGAAAGCCTTTTATCATGAACAGCCGCTTTTTCATCCAGATCTTTAAGTTTGGAAGACAACTCCCGGTTCATCATTTCAATAACTCTTTTTACAAGAGGATGTTGATAATTGATGATAACGTTATAAGATTCAGGAATAGAACTATAGAAATTCATGCCACCATTCAGCGCAGCCATCTCTCTGTATCTTCTCATAAACTCAGATCGTGTAAGGAGCAAAGCTCCATCATTTTCTCCAAGATTTTCAACTGAGAAATTATAGTGATAGCCTTTTGGAAGTACTGTTTCAAAAGCAGTTGATATGTCATTAACTTCTTTTTCTGAAAGATCGGGTTTTGAAATCTCATTTTTCTGAATCAGTTTGTCAATATGATCGGCATCAACTCTCACAAATGAAGAGTCTTTAAAATTACTTTCAAGAAGATTGATAAAATGCGCATCAAGTTGGTTATCAAATACTAATACGTCGTATCCTTTGTTTCTAGCTGCCTCAATATAGGGATACTGTTCCTCTTTATTTGTAGTATAAAGATATATGAGTCTTTTGTTTTTGTCTGTTTGTGAAGATTCTATAAATTTTCTATATTCTTCGTAGCTAAAGTATTTATCATCACAGTTTTCGAATAAAGCAAACTTTTCAGCTCTTTCATAAAATTTTTCTTCAGAAAGCATTCCATATTCAATAAAAAGTTTCAAGTTATCCCATTTATCTTCAAAATTTTTCCTGTCATTCTTAAATATCTCTTCAAGTCTGTCTGCGACTTTCTTAGTTATATGAGAGGATATTTTCTTAACATTTGAATCAGATTGAAGATAACTTCTTGAAACATTTAGCGGAATATCTGGCGAGTCGATTACTCCATGAAGAAGAGTCAGAAAATCAGGCACTATGTTTTCTACTGAGTCTGTCACGAAGACCTGATTGCAGTATAATTGAATTTTATTTCTTGAAATATCGAGATTGTCTTTTAGTTTTGGAAAATAGAGAACCCCTGTCAAATGGAACGGATAATCAACATTTAGATGAATGTAAAAAAGAGGATCCTCCAGCATTGGATAAAGTTCATGATAAAATTCAATATAATCCTCGTCTTTAAGTTCAGCAGGTTTTCTTGTCCATATAGGATTAGTGTTGTTGATTATTTTCTCTTCTTTGCCATATACAATTTCAACGGGAAGAAATCTGCAGTACTTATACAGTAATTCTTTTATTTTGTTTTCTGTTGCAAACTCTTTGGATTCATC
>JAHDRO010000321.1 GCA_018433265.1 Bacteroidales bacterium | reverse complement strand
TCTTCCGATCTTGAAGGATATTATTATTTTTTTGAATGATCTAAATAAGAACAATAATAGAGAGTGGTTTGAATCTCATAAACAGGAGTATAAACGCATTCAGAATATTTTTAACAATTTTGTCGAAAAGCTGATAGAAGGTATTTCTGTGTTTGATCAATCTGTAAAAGGACAGAGTGTTAAGAGTTGTACATATAGAATATACAGAGATGTTCGATTTACAAAAGATAAATCTCCATATAAACCTTATATGGGTGCATTTATTTCCCCGAAAGGCAAATGTGGAGGATATTCAGGATATTATTTTCATATTGAAGCAGAAGGAGCAAATTATATTGGAGCAAATATGCTGTCAGTTGGGATTTATAAACCTGAGCCAATAGTATTAAAAAGTATTAGAGAGGAGATTACGCTAAATGGAGAGGAATTTATGAATACCATAGTACTTGCCGATGATTTCATTTTGGATCAAAGTTCTTCTCTTAGAAAAATACCTGCAGGTTATCCGAAAGATAATCCATATGCCACATATCTTAGGAATAAAGACTATCTCTTGATTAAAAAAATTGAAAATAAAGAAATTGTAGGTGATCAATTACTTGATTTTGTTTTAGGAAGCTATAAAAAAGCAGCTCCGTTCAATTTTTGGCTGAACAGAGCTGTGGAATATGCTTATGAAACATTCTAAAGTTCCCAGCCAAGTGCACTGGCTCCAAGTATGGCTGCATCAGACTCTTTAAGTTGTGAAAAAATAATTTTAACTTTATTTTTCCATAGTGGCAATAAGTTGGCATTCATGTGTTTCTCAATAGGTTTAAGAAGTAAATCTCCGGCTTTAGCAAGTCCACCGAAAAGAATTATCGCCTCTGGTGCGCTAAATGCCACAAAATCAGCAAATGCTTCTCCTAATTTTTGTCCAGTGTATGCAAACACTCTTATTGCAAGTTCATCACCATTGCTTGCAGCTTCAGAAACGTCTTTTGAGGTTATTGGTTCTGTGAGTTCTCTCAAAAGACTTGGTTCCTTACTCATTTCAAGCCACTCTCTGGCAGTTCTGGCAACGCCTATTGCGGATGCATAGGTTTCAAGACATCCTGTTCTGCCACAATTACAAAGTCTCCCGTTGTATCTTACAGAGGTTGTATGTCCCAATTCTCCTGCAAAGCCATCATGCCCATATACAACTTCCCCATTAATTACAATGCCACTTCCAACTCCTGTGCCAAGTGTTATCATAATAAAATCCTTCATTCCTTTAGCTGCTCCATAAGTCATTTCTCCTACAGCTGCTGCATTTGCATCATTAGTCAATGCAACAGGAATCCCAATCTTATCTGTAACCATTCTGGCAAAAGGTATGGAATTGGACCCTCCCCAAATTATATTAACGGCGTTTTCGATAGTTCCGGTGTAATAATTGCCATTTGGTGCACCTATTCCAATTCCTCTGATCTGTTGAATTCCTCCAATTGATTTGGCAAGAGAGATAACTGATTCACAAAGTTCGTCGATAAAAGGAGTGACATCTGTGTATTTATCTGTACGGATAATGTTTTGAGCCAAAACATTACCTCTAGCATCAACTATCCCTGTTTTAGTTGTTTGTCCTCCTATATCAACTCCTACTACATAAGGTTTATCCATGATAATTATGTTAAGGTTAATCAATTATTCTACAACAATATCTTTGTTGACATTTTTTGAACCTATCAAAGCATAGAACAGCATGTAAGCAATTCCGGCAAAAATAATCCAGTAACTGTTAATAAATCCTGAAATATCAGCAAGCCATCCTTGAATTGCAGGTAAAATTCCTCCTCCGCAAACCATCATCATAAAAATACCTGAAGCTACGGCTGTGTATTTCCCAAGTCCTGAAGTGGCTAAATTGAATATACTGCCCCACATTACTGATGTGCACAAACCACATAAAATCAAAAACATGACATTAATAGGAACAAGAGCCCATCCAAAAGATATATCTGATCTGAAAACAGGCATATTTACCATAATATCGAGTGGCATGGTTATAGCCATTAGAACGAGAATCAAGCCAATACTAGTTGTTGTGACAAGCATTGTTTTGCTTGAAACTATGCCTCCGATTGTTCCTCCAAGTAGGCGGCCGCACAGCATTAGAAACCAGTATGTACCAACAACTGTGCCGGCAACAACAGGATCCATCCCTAATCCTCCTGATGAAATATCTGAGGTCATAAAAAGATTAGTAATATTTGGAATACCAACTTCCACTCCAACATATATGAATATTGCAATTATTCCCAACACAAAATGACGGAATGAAAATGCACTGTGTGAATCTTTTGTACTCTTTTCTTCTTTTGAAATAAATGGTTGTGGTATATCAACAAAGTATAGGACAATAAATGTAATTGCAAAAATAATCATTGCAAGATACAAGGCAGGATTTGCTTTTGCAATGGTTCTGGAAGCTTCGTCAGATCCCATCAGGTATCCTACAAAAACAGGAACAATTGTGGCACCGATTGAGTTTATCGATCCTCCAAACTGAATTAGTTGATTCCCTTTTTTCTCATTAGCTCCCAATCCGTTCAACAATGGGTTTACAACAGTATTCAACATGCACATTGACAGTCCGGAAATAAAAGCACCTATAATATATACACTAAAACTTTCTAGCTACCCTGAAAAATAAGTAATTGTCACACCTATGAAACCTACAACTATTGCCGTTAAGGCTGTTTTTTTATAACCTATTTTTTGCAATATAAGTCCAGCAGGTATGCCCATAAAGGCATAAGCAATAAAATTGGCCAAATTTCCAAGTTGTGAGAGAAGATTACTAGCTCCAAATTGATTCTTGACTATAACGCCCATGGGATTTTGCAATCCTGTGACGAAAGCAATAATGAAAAATAATGAAAACATCATTGCAATCGGCAATGCGTAACTTTTTTTCTTTGTGTTGTCCATCAATGTATATAGTTTAAGTATTATAATGTCAAAGATAATAAATTGCATTTATTTTTTGAATTTTGTTTAGCTAAAAGAATGTTTCGTTTTTTTAATAAAAATGTAGCGAAACGAATCAAAAATCGTATTTTTGCATTAAATACAGATTGAGTTATGAAACAAAGACTTTCGAAAAGACAAAAATTTATTTTATTTTTTATCATTTTTATTTTATCCAATCAATTGATAGTCGCTCAAAAGTATAAGTTTATCGATGGTTGGTCTAAAGAAATTAATTATAGAATTGAAAGGTTTCTCGATTCTACAAAAACATTAAATGAAAGAAAAGTGGCAGTATTTGACGGAGATGGAACTGTATTTGGTCAAGTACCGTTTTATCTCGCAGACGAAGCCTTATATCAATATGCAGATGAACAATATAAAGGTAAAAGTGACTCTTTGTCAAAAGCTAAGATGAAAATTCTTAAGGCAATGGTCGAAGACGGCAACAATGTTGGAAAACCTTATGTAGAAAACAGAGTGCATTTTCTTTCAGGCATGACCACCGAAGAGGTAATGGAAATGGGATATCAATGTTATTTAAGATCATACAAAGGAAAG
>JAHDRO010000155.1 GCA_018433265.1 Bacteroidales bacterium | reverse complement strand
GGAATGGTGAACAGGAAACATAATTCATGCCAACAGAGTGACAGAATTCAATAGAGGCAGGATCTCCTCCATGTTCTCCACAAATTCCAATTTTTAATTTTGGATTGGTTTTACGACCGCCTTTAACACCCATGTCAACCAATTTGCCTACCGCTTCAATGTCAAGTGTCTGAAATGGATCAAAAGGTATAATCTTTTTTTCAATATAATCACCCATAAAAGCTCCTATATCATCTCTCGAAAAACCGTATGTCATCTGAGTAAGATCATTTGTTCCAAAAGAGAAAAACTGGGCAGTTTTTGCCATTTCGTCAGCAAGAAGAGCGGCTCTAGGAATTTCAATCATAGTTCCATAAAGGTAGTTTATTTTTGTTCCGGTCTTGGTCTCAACCTCTGCATGTATTTTGTCGCATATAACTTTCTGGAAGTCCAGCTCCTTTACGGAAATTGTGACAGGGATCATAATCTCTGGTTGAGGATTGTATCCCTCTTTGATCAATTCTGCGGTAGCTTCAAAAATGGCACGGTACTGTGTTGCACTGATTTCAGGATAGGTTATTGCAAGGCGAACACCTCTGTGCCCCATCATAGGGTTAACTTCATGAAGCGACTCTCCTCTTTTTTTAATTTCATCCACACTTATTCCTAGCTCATTAGCCAATTCTAACTGTTTCTCGAAAGCTTGAGGAACAAATTCGTGGAGAGGTGGGTCGAGAAGTCTGAAAGTAACAGGTTTACCATCCATCACTTTCATTGTGTTTTTGACTGAGTTCTTCATGTATGGCTCAAGTTCGTTTAATGCTATTATACGCTCCTTTTCAGTCTTTGACAAAATCATTTTACGAAGCTTAGCCAAAGGTTGTTCTGAATTTTTGCCATAAAACATATGTTCAATCCTGAATAGCCCAATACCTTCTGCGCCAAAATCAATAGCATTTTGTGCATCTTCTGGTGTGTCTGCGTTTGTACGGACCCCAAGAACTCTATATTTGTCTACAATCTTCATGTATTCGACAAAACGAGGGTTTTCTGAAGCGTTTACGGTTGAAATAGCAGTGTCATAAACAAAACCTTTACTCCCATTCAAACTGAAGACACTGCCTTCGCTATATGTTTTACCATTAATGGTCATTTTTTTTGAATGTAAATCTATATGAAGTGAATCGCAACCCACAATGCAACATTTACCCCATCCTCTTGCAACAAGAGCTGCATGAGATGTCATGCCTCCTCTTGCTGTAAGAATACCATCAGCGGCACGCATGCCTTCAACATCTTCTGGATTGGTTTCTTCACGTACAAGAATAACTTTTTTACCTTTTTTTGCAGCTTCAACTGCGGTTTCTGCCGTGAAGACAATTTCCCCTACTGAGCCGCCAGGACCTGCAGGCAGTCCTTTGGCTACAACATTTGCAACCTTTTCGGCTGCGGGATCCAAAATAGGATGAAGAAGTTCGTCAAGTTGTACTGGAGCTACTCTCATGACAGCTGTCTTCTCGTCTATCAATCCTTCTTGGAGCATATCCATGGCCATGTTCAGAGCTGCCAAGCCTGTTCTTTTGCCAACGCGGCATTGAAGCATCCACAATTTTCCGTCTTGAATTGTGAATTCGATGTCCTGCATGTCGTGGAAATGTTGTTCAAGTTTCTTCTGGATTTCGAAAAGTTCTGCATAAACTGATGGCATGGCTGTTTCAAGAGATGACAGATGTCTGTTATGCTCATTTTTGGTAGCTTCATTAAGAGGATTAGGTGTGCGGATACCTGCTACGACATCTTCTCCTTGAGCATTGATAAGCCATTCTCCGTAAAACTTTGCCTCTCCTGTAGCCGGGTTTCTTGAGAAAGCAACACCGGTAGCAGATTTATCTCCCATATTGCCAAAAACCATCGATTGTACAGTTACTGCAGTACCCCATTCATCAGGAATTCCTTCAATTCTTCTATATGCTATGGCACGTTTTCCGTTCCATGATTTGAAAACTGCACCAATTCCTCCCCACAATTGTTCATATGCATTGTCAGGAAAAGGTTTTCCTAATACTTCAATTATTTTATTTTTAAAATCTTCACATAATTGTATAAGATCTTCAGTAGTTAGATCAGTATCACTCTTGTAGCCTTTTTTCTGCTTGAGTTCATTGAGCATTCTGTCAAGTTGGACGCGTATGCCCATTCCTTCAGCAGGTTCGATGTTTTCTGCCTTTTCCATTACTACATCAGAATACATCATTATCAAACGACGATATGCGTCGTAAACAAAACGTGGATTTTGAGTTTTTTTTATAAGTCCTGGGATGGTTTCGGAGCAAAGGCCAATATTCAGTACTGTTTCCATCATGCCGGGCATGGAGCTTCTTGCACCTGAACGACATGAAACAAGAAGAGGATTATCTTTATCTCCAAATCTCATGTTCATTATTGCTTCAGTTTTTGCAAGAGCTTTATCAACTTCTTCTTTGAGCCCTTCGGGAAATTGCATGTTGTTTTTGTAGTACTCAGCACAGGTCTCTGTTGTTATTGTAAAGCCTGCAGGTACAGGCATTCCAAGTTTGCACATCTCAGCCAGGTTGGCGCCCTTGCCTCCCAGGAGATTTTTCATTGAACCGTCACCTTCGGCTGTTTTACCGCCGAAAAGGTAAACTCTTTTAATATCAGACATTGTGATAAAATTAGGTTATGTGTTAAAAATAATTGGTTTCTTTTTTTTAATGAGGGGGGCAAATATAATAATTTTTACAACAATTTTCCGGCCAATTCCGAAAGAGCACTTCT
>JAHDRO010000313.1 GCA_018433265.1 Bacteroidales bacterium | reverse complement strand
TTTGACTCTATGTAAAATAAAAAGGAGGATACCGGTCGGCTCCTCCTTTATATCAATTTTGCTCTTCTTATTATTTAGTCTTTTTGCCCTTTAATCCTTCGAGATATCCTTTAATAAAACCAAGTATCTCTTCCTCAGGAATCTGGCGTTTAATAATGTTGCCCTGCTGATCTATGAAAATGTTTTGAGGAATATATTTTACATGATACATTTTCGCAACTTCACTATCCCAATATTTCAATTCTGAAACTTGAGGCCACTCAAGTTTGTCTTCTTCAATAGCCTTTTTCCATAACTCCGCATCCTGGTCAAGTGACACACCAATGATTCCAAACCCGGCTTTATGCATCTCCTTGTATATTTTTACCAGTTCTGGGTTAAAGTTACGGCAAGGACTACACCATCCTGCCCAGAAATCAATCATTGTGATTTTGTTCTGACTGTAAATGCTTGACAATGAAATCTGCTTGCCTTCAGGATCGCTCAAAGTGAATTCAGGAGCTTTGTTTCCGGGTTGCAGACTCTTAAGGGTTGCAATAGATGTTTCAAGTTCTGTCACATAAGTGTTTCCAGCAAATTCCGGAAGAGACTTAAAGGTAGCAAGTTTAGCCTCTGCATCCTCGATTGAAAATTTTTCAAGATTTTGAACATACTGAATCAAAGTATAAGGCGAAGTTGGATTGTTGACATAGAAAAGAGAATCAAGTACATTTATCTCTTTCTGCATCTGCTCATAGATAGAATCAATCTCTTTCTTGCGTGCCTCATTTGTAGCAGCATTATTGTATTCCTTAATCAAATCACTCATCTTATATGCTTGCGCTACTGAATCCTTTTTGGCATTTAATGCTGTTATGAGATCATTGGTAACTCCTCCCTTAACGACAGCTTTGCTTAAATCACTTGCATCAGCTTCAATAGTGTACTTGGCATTTTCAAGGAAAAATACAATTCTACCCTTAATACTGTCAAATGTAATCATATAACGGTCAGGAGTTGTAACACTCCCTTTAAATACGAACTTACCCTTAATTAAATCTGCGGTGTCCTTAATCGGATTAGTTCTTGAAAAGTTTTTCAGGTAAACTTTGGTAGCAGTTATACTGTCACCTGTAATTGTCCCCTCGATTTTGTAAGTGTTTTTCTTTTGTCCCGAACAGGCCACCAGGCCTATTACAGCCATGAACAATAACAGTTTTTTCATAATGCCGGTTTTTTGGTTAATATCAATTTTCTTCTTTTAAATACCACTCTTTGTACATCATATAGCCCTCTGCATTCTTGTGTGCAGCAATTCCTATATCTTCTGATTCACTTTTAACTTTCTTTGCAGGAACTCCCGCGTAAACTCCGGACTCCAGTTCTCCATTACTCAAAACCACTGCACCTGCAGCAATAATAGTGTTATCATGAATAACAGCATTGTCCATAAGTACAGCTCCCATACCAACCAGCACATTATTGCCCACTTTAGCTCCATGAACAATTGCGTTGTGCCCTACTGAGACATCGTTGCCTATTTCAACTGTGGATTTCTTGTAAAGAGTATGCAGAACAGCTCCATCCTGAATGTTAACTCTATTCCCAATTCGGATAGGATTGACATCCCCTCTTAAAACAGCTCCGTACCATATACTGCAGTCATCACCAATTATCACATCACCGATGATCACAGCATTTTCAGCTATAAAGCATCTTTCTCCAAT
Organism: Bacteroidales bacterium; assembly: GCA_018433265.1. The sequence goes on along the minus strand of JAHDRO010000313.1, from coordinate 2,722 downwards.
CTTTGGTTCAATATCGTTCAGTTTTCTGATAATTGCCATAATTATATCTCTAGAAAAACAAATATAATAATAATTGAACTAATTAACAATTAAAGACGATGTTTATAGAGTAATTTATGCAATTAGCAAAACTGTATCTAATATTGCATAATTATAAGGATTGAGGTCATAATTACTTATTATATTAAATATATTATTAGTATTTTTGTAATAAATTAATATTTAAACAAAATTTACACCCGATTAAGAATAATAGCTACATTTGTAACAAATTTCATATAAAATTTTATGCAACACAAAGTTATTGATGCTAAAGAAGTAGTCATCAGGTTCACCGGAGATTCTGGAGATGGCATGCAGCTAACTGGGACATTGTTCGCTGATGCTTCTGCCTTGTTTGGCAATGATGTTTCCACTTTCCCGGATTTTCCTGCAGAAATTCGTGCACCACAAGGCACCGTTTCAGGTGTTTCAGGTTTTCAAGTTAACATTGGTAGTGGAGAAATTAATACTCCAGGAGATTTCTGCGATGTTCTGATCGCAATGAATCCTGCAGCTCTCAAGGCTAATGCCAAATGGGCAAAACCTACTGCAACCATTATTCTGGACGAAGACACCTTTGATGAAAAGGGAATACTTAAAGCAGGTTTCAAAACAATGGACCCTGTCAAGGAGCTTAAACTTGAGGACAGACACATTGTTTACGCAGCTATTACTTCCCTCACAAAAGAGAGTCTTAAAGATAGTGGTCTTGATACCAAAGCTATACTTCGCTGTAAAAACATGTTCACGCTTGGCATGTGCTTTTACATGTTCAACAGACCTTTGGAATTGACTTTTGCCTATATCGACAAAAAGTTCCGTAAAAAACCGGAGATTGCCGAGGCCAATAAAAAAGCTCTTAAAGATGGCTTCAATTACGCAAGTAATATTCAGGCTATCCCAAACACATATATTGTTCAACCGGCAAAACTGGAAAAGGGGATTTACAGAAATATCAATGGCAATCAGGCAACAGCCTGGGGTTTGCTTGCTGCCTCAGAAAAATCCGGCAGGCCTCTTTTCTGTGGCTCCTACCCTATTACACCAGCTACAAGCATCCTTGAAGAGCTAGCTTTGCGTAAGGATCTTGGTGTCAAAACTCTTCAGTGTGAGGACGAAATTTCTGGAATATGTACCGCAATTGGTGCTGCATTTGCTGGCAACTTCGCCGTTACATCTACTTCAGGTCCTGGATTTTCTCTTAAGACAGAAGCACTCGGTCTGGCTATGATTACTGAACTACCTCTTGTTGTTGTAGATGTTCAGAGAAGTGGCCCTTCAACAGGCATCCCTACCAAAACAGAACAGACAGACCTTAATCAGGCTCTTTATGGACGAAATGGTGAATGTCCTATTGCTGTCATGGCTGCTCATTCCCCATCACACTGTTTCGAAGCTGCTTTTTACGCCGGAAAATATGCTATGGAACACATGATGCCAGTAATTCTTCTTACAGAAGGGTTCCTCGGTAATGGATCAGAACCATGGAAGATTCCGTCAATGAAAGATTTACCAGATATTAACCCTCCAATTATTACCACTCCAGAAGAGACACCATTCTGGCCATTCAAAAGAGATCCGGAGACTATGGTTCGTCGTTGGGCATTGCCAGGATCAATTGGACTTGAACACAGAGTTGGCGGACTGGAAAAAAACAATAACGGAGCAGTTACCTCTGACCCTCTTGTTCATGAACGAATGGTTTCCGAAAGAGCAGAAAAGGTAAGAAGGCTGTCCAATTTCATTCCTGAACAAAAAGTCATTGGAAAAGAAAAAGGGGACGTTTTGATTGTTGGCTGGGGAGGAACCTTCGGCCATCTTTACACAGCTGTCAAAGAATTTCATGAACAAGGCAAAAGTGTTTCACTGGCTCATTTTGACTTCATTTTCCCTCTTCCAAAAAATACCGGAGAAATCTTCTCCAATTTCAAGAAGATAATTGTATGTGAACTTAACAGTGGCCAATTTGCAAATTACCTAAGAACCCAATATCAGCAATTCCACTATTACCAATACAATAAGGTGCAGGGACAGCCATTCATTGTCAAAGAGATAGTGGATGCAGTCAATGCTATATTATAACTTCAATAAAGAATTATCATGGAACTTAAATATACACCACAAGATTTTAAAAGCAATCAGGAAGTTAAATGGTGTCCTGGTTGTGGAGATCATGCTGTTCTTGCTTCCGTGCAGAGAGCTATGCCTGATATCTGTGAAGCCCTTAACTACACTAGAGAGCGTTTCGTATTTGTATCCGGCATTGGATGTTCTTCACGTTTCCCTTATTACATGAATACTTATGGTTTTCATGGTATTCATGGCAGAGCTTCAGCTATTTCCACAGGAGTAAAAGTGGCAAATCCCTATCTAACAGTTTGGCAAATTACAGGTGATGGAGATGCTCTTGCTATAGGCGGCAATCATTTTATTCATGCAATAAGGAGAAATATTGATATAAATATAATCCTCTTCAACAACCAAATATATGGCTTGACAAAGGGACAGTACTCGCCAACTTCAAAATTGGGAATGGTTACTAAAACATCCCCATATGGTACAGTCGAACATCCTTTCAATCCGGGAGAACTTGTATTGGGAGCAAGAGGTACATTTTTTGCGAGAAGTCTTGATGTTGAACTAAAACTTACTCAAGATATAATGGTTGAATCTGCAAAAC
>JAHDRO010000184.1 GCA_018433265.1 Bacteroidales bacterium | reverse complement strand
TAAGGCCTGGTATTCCTGCTCCAAGTTTTGCATTCATAATCTTTTCTTGATTATTTTTCAAAACGTAATAAACAAATTTATTCGATATAAATTCACTTGTTAGTTTGATAACAAAACAATGTGCTCCTGCCCAAAATTTTGTTTTCATAAAATTGACATAACCTGCAGAAGCTCCACCTTGACTAATCGTGATAGTATTTGCCTCAGTATTAAAGGAATTATAATAACCAGATTGACTTATACCTCCATTAAGAACAGGAAATTTGCCAAATTCAGACATTGAAGTTTTATTTAACTGAATACCTGTATCAATAGAAGCTACTTCTCCCAATTCTTTAAATTCCACGCCGTTGGGGCAATATTGAGCGATCAGTTCATCGATTTTGTTCATGTTGTTGAGATGTTATTTTGGTTTATCATCTTTGAAAGAGAGGTTTCTCGCTTCGCTCGAAATGACAGGCTTGCCGGGACGAGATGAGGGGTCATCATTGAGGGATACTCTTCATAATAAATACAATATTCGATATTACATTTATCTGTAAATGAGTTTTTTATAAAATGGTTTTTGTGTTCGTAAATCCTACGGCACAAATCGTTGGAAACACCAATATAAAGTGTCGTCCGGTTTTTATTGATCATTATATATACAAATCCAGACTTATTCATTTTTTGGGAGTTTCTTTGTAGATTGTTCAATTTTCTTTTCATCGGTTGCTGCGCGGCGTTCCATCTTTTTAATGTCTTCGGCAGGTGGCAGTTCTTCAGGTTTAATGCCGCGCTTGCCCAGCATTTCGCGTACAGTTTTATTGTTTTGCACATGCTCGGTGGTATGTCCGCCAAACAAAGCGGTGTCGCCTTTTGAACGGATACGTCCAAACCCTTTATCGTCAACACCTCGCTCGTAAATGTTTTGCGAGAGTTGTTTTTCGGCAGCCCGTAATTTGTCTCTTGTTTCCAGTCTCGTTTTTAGGTTCAAGCGCTCTTCAATGAGTTCAATTTTTCGGGTTTGTATGGCAAAATAGCTTTGGGCGAAGGCAATTTCTTCTTTTTTAGGGTCTCCGTTTTGAGCTATCAGGTAACAGGCAAAACGGGTAAGCATGAAATCTTCTATATCGCGTTTGCCGCCTTTTCCGATTTCGATCATTTTCGTGACCTCACGAAAATGATCGTCCACATTGATACCCTGAGTTTTGCATGATTCTACCGCACGATTTATTGCAACAACGAAATTTTCCCATCGTGCATAGCCCAAAATTGCTTGCAATTCTCGGGCAAACCAAATTTCAACTTGTTCTTTTTGATCGTTTTCAATGTAATGAGCAACAGAATCGAAGGAATTTTTATATTGGGTTATTTTAAGTTTATCCATGATTCAGCATATTTACAACTAATTTGTTATTTAAATCCATCGAATTCGAGGGGGGTTAAAATTTGATTATGCTGCACCTCCTTCCAAATCGGCCACAATTTCGTCGATAGCTTCGCGAAGTTTTTGCTGACGGATGACGATCTCGGCAATGCGGGCGTTCAGTTTTTCGATATCCACTTCTTCGGTCTCGTTATTCTGCTCCACGTAGCTGCTTACGGCAATATTGTACTCGTTTTCGGCAATGTCGCTGTTGGGAACCAGCCGGGCAAAGTGGTCAATATCGTGACGCGCAACATAAGCATCGAGAATTTTTTCGCGATTAGCTTCGCTGAGCTTGTTTTTGTTGCCGCCGCGTACAAATCCGGCTGAAGCGTCGATGAAGAGCACGGCATTGTCTGCCTTGCTTTTTTTGAGTACAATAACACAGGTTGCAATGCTCGTTCCGAAAAACAAATCGGGAGGCAGCTGAAGGACCGCATCCACATAATTGTTGTCGATAAGGTATTTGCGAATTTTCTGCTCAGCACCTCCGCGGTAGAGCACGCCTGGAAATTCTACGATGGCAGCCGTACCCGTTGTGGACAACCAACTGAGCATGTGCATGGTGAAAGCCAAATCGGCTTTGCTCTTTGGTGCCAGTACGCCGGCGGGAGAAAAACGAGGGTCGTTGATCAGCAGAGGGTTGCTGTCGCCTTCCCACCGGATGGAATAAGGCGGATTGGAAACGATGGCATCAAATGGTTCATCGTCCCAGTGTTTGGGATCGATGAGGGTGTCGCCGTGGGCTATGTCGAATTTTTCGAATCCGATATCGTGCAAAAACATGTTGATGCGGCAAAGGTTGTAGGTGGTGAGGTTGATTTCCTGACCGAAAAAACCCAACCGAACGTTTTCCTTACCGAGGACTTTGGCAAATTTGAGCAAAAGGGAACCCGATCCGCAGGCAGGATCATACACCTTGTTGACTTCGGTTTTTCCCACCACGGCAATTCGGGCAAGTAGTTCGGAGACCTCCTGAGGGGTGAAAAATTCGCCTCCCGACTTGCCGGCATTGCTTGCATACATAGTCATCAGGTATTCATAAGCGTCGCCAAAAGTATCGATGGTGTTGTCCTGATAGTCGCCCAGTTGCAAATCGCCAATGGCATTCATGATCTTCACCAGCTTTTCGTTTCTCTTGGCAACCGTAGGTCCGAGTTTATTGCTGTTGACATCGATATCGTCAAACAGGCCTTTGAAGTTTTTTTCACCGGGAGAACCTTTTGCAGAATCTTCAATGTTCTTGAAAACTCGACTGAGCGTTTCGTTGAGGTTAGGATCGTTTTTTGCGTTACGTCGCACATTCTCGAAAAGCTCAGAGGGCAGTATGTAAAACCCCTTTTCCTTTACGGTTTCGCTTCTTCCTAATTCGGCTTCCTCGTCGGAAATGCTTGCATAGTCAAAGTCGGGATTTCCCGCCCGCCGTTCTCCTTCGTTAATGAAGGAAGTGAGATTTTCGGATATGAAACGGTAAAACAATATTCCCAGCACGTACGATTTGAAATCCCATCCATCGACACTGCCTCTGAGGTCGTTGGCTATCTGCCATATCGTGCGGTGAAGCTCGTCGCGTTCTTGTTCTTTGGTCATTATAGTGAAAGTTTTATTTGGATTGAAATTATTATTTTTGATTTGTTAACTGACGGACAATAAATTAAGTTTCATCCTTTGCCTTAGTATTTTTTTAATCCATTTCTTGTCAGCCATTTTTAAACTACTTTCATTTTCGTTTGATTTTTAGGTTTTTATTTTCAGAAATTGTAATAATAAGTAAAGATAAACGATTCTTAACAAATATAAGACTAAAAAACAACCCTTATAAATATTGTCAAGAGTCCTGCCTTTCCAGTCCATGTTTATTGTTATTCCTTTTGGGATGTACATCAAACCGCTTTGCTAGCTCGCTGAGTGTCTCTTGTTCCTTGATTTTTTGAGAAAACTGCCATGGTAAGCTGATGCTTGGATGCTGGGCTCATGCAAGGCGCAAGTTTGACGAGGCGCTGGCAGAGAACAGGAAGTTGGCGACAGAGGCACTTCTTCAGATATAATCACTTTATGCAGTAGAGAGGGAGGCCGATGAGATGAGCAAAGGCTATATCATACACATATAGCATCTTTCCCAAGCTGTCAAGGTATCACCTTGATGGACGGTACAGGATAGACAACAACCTTGTTGAGAATGCCATCCGCCCGCTGGCAATAGGGAGAAAAACTACCTCTTCTGCGGTAATGCAGATGCAGCAATTAGGGCAGCTATGATCTACTCCCTCCTTGGATCCTGCAAGGCCGCCGGAGTAAACCCATCTGAATGGCTTGAGGATGTTCTTTCAAAGATATACTCCTACACAAAAGAGGGCAGAAATCTGGAAGAGCTATTACCTTATTTGTGGAAGAAGTAGTCAAACTTGTATCGAATCGTGAAATGCTTACAAAGAAACAGTCAAAACAAGTAAGAAAATAATGAGTGAATTTTTGTTGATTTATGCAAATCGTATGCAAATGAAAAAAAGTTACGAAGTTTTTATCTTGTAACTCTTTGATTTTAAAGTGGGCCCAGTTGGGCTTGAACCAACGACCCCCTGATTATGAGTCAGGTGCTACTGACCAACTGAGCTATGGGCCCGAATTTATAATGGCAAATATAATTATTAATTTGCCGCAAATGTATACTCAGACTTTGATTTCAACCTCAACTCCGCTTGGAAGTTCAAGCTTCATCAATGCATCCACTGTTTTGGGAGTGGAACTGTAGATGTCAAGAAGTCGACGGTATGAACTTAATTCAAACTGTTCGCGTGATTTCTTGTTAACGAATGTGGCACGGTTAACTGTAAAAATCTTCTTGTCTGTAGGGAGTGGAATAGGACCACTGACTACAGCCCCTGTTGCTTTTACGGTTTTTACAATCTTGTCTGCCGATTTATCAACCAGCATATGATCGTAAGATTTAAGCTTTATCCTTATTTTTTGGCTCATTTTATTTATTATTAACCAATTATTTTACTAAAAATCGTCGTTATCCTCATTAAATTTCTTGCCACCAGCTCTTTCTATTACCTCTTTAGCAAGATTTGGAGGGAGTTCTGTATAATGAGAGAATTCCATAGTACTTGTGGCACGTCCGGAAGTAAGAGTTCTAAGAACTGTAACATATCCAAACAGCTCTGCAAGAGGCACTTTTGCTTTGACAATTTTGGCATTGCCCTTGGAGTCCATGTTTGTAATCTGTCCCCTTCGTTTGTTGAGGTCTCCGATAACATCTCCCACGTAGTCTTCAGGAGTAACTACTTCAACAGACATAATTGGTTCCTGGATTACCGGATTGGCCTTAGGACATGCCTTACGGAACGCTTGTCTTGCACATATCTCAAACGATAGAGCGTCTGAATCGACAGGGTGGAATGAACCATCCTTGAGGACAACCTTGAGTGAAGTTACTTCATAACCAGCAAGAACTCCGTTTGCCATTGCTGCTTTGAAACCTTTTTCGACAGATGGAATAAACTCTTTCGGGATGTTACCGCCTTTTACCTCGTCGATGAATTGAAGTCCTGTAACTCCTTCGTCAGCAGGACCTATTTCAAAAATGATGTCTGCAAATTTACCGCGGCCACCTGTTTGCTTCTTGAATACTTCACGGTGTTGAATGGTAGATTTTACTGCCTCTTTGTAATTAACCTGAGGTGCACCTTGATTGATTTCTACTCCAAACTCTCTTTTAAGGCGGTCAACAATAATATCGAGGTGCAATTCGCCCATTCCGCTTATTATCGTTTGACCTGTCTCTTGATCTGTTTTAACTGTGAATGTAGGATCTTCCTCTGAAAGTTTTCCGAGTGCTATTCCAAGTTTGTCGAGATCTTTCTGGGTTTTAGGTTCAATCGCAAGTCCGATGACAGGATCGGGAAATGTCATTGATTCTAGAACAATAGGATGGTTTTCATCACAAATTGTATCACCAGTACGGATATCCTTGAATCCAACCGCAGCGCAGATATCCCCGGCTTCAACAAAATCAATCGGGTTTTGTTTATTGGAATGCATCTGGTAGAGTCTTGCAATTCTTTCTTTCTTGTCGGAACGTGTATTTAACACTGCAGAACCTGAATCCAGCCTTCCGGAATATGCTCTAAGGAATGCAAGCCGGCCTACAAAAGGATCTGTAGCAATTTTGAATACAAGACCACAGAATGGATCTTTTGGATTTGCCTTGCGAACTTCTTCCTTTTCTGTTTCTGGATTTATTCCGTGAACGTCTCCAATGTCGAGTGGAGATGGCAAAAAGCGAATAATAGAATCGAGTAGATATTGAATGCCTTTGTTTTTGAATGAAGAGCCGCAACAGACAGGAACAATAGCCATATTTATCGTCGCCTTCCTGATTGCAGAGATTATTTCATCTTCGGTTATGGAATCAGGATCTTCAAAAAATTTCTCAAGTATTGAATCATTATATTCAGCTATTGACTCAATCATTTTACTTCTCCACTCTTCAACTTCGGATAGCATAGTTTGAGGAATGTCACCCACGGAATAGTTTATCAGATCTTTACTTTCCTGATTGTAGAAAAATGCCTTTTTGGATATTAAATCCACTATTCCTTCAAATTTGTCTTCAGAACCAATTGGAAGTGAAATCGGTATAGCAGTAGCCCCTAATTTTTCCTTTATTTCGCGAACCACAGCCAAAAAATCAGCTCCCACACGATCCATCTTGTTGACATAGGCTAGTTTAGGGACATGATACTTATCTGCCTGACGCCATACAGTTTCTGATTGAGGCTGGACTCGTCCAACCGCGCAGAAAGTGGCTACAGCTCCATCAAGTACACGGAGTGACCTCTCAACTTCAACAGTAAAATCGACATGGCCCGGAGTATCGATAAGGTTGATCTGATAATGTTCGTTATTATAATTCCAAAAAGCAGTAGTCGCTGCAGAGGTTATTGTAATACCTCTTTCCTGCTCCTGGACCATCCAATCCATTGTAGCTGCGCCTTCGTGAACCTCTCCAATTTTGTGTGTTTTGCCTGTATAGTAGAGGATTCGTTCGGATGTAGTTGTCTTACCGGCATCAATATGAGCCATGATGCCAATATTTCTGGTATATTTTAAATCTCTTGCCATCAATTATTTCCTGGAACTTAGAAACGGAAGTGCGCAAATGCCTTATTTGCTTCTGCCATCTTATGCATATCTTCTTTTCTCTTGAATGCACCACCTTCGTTATTGTATGCTGCCATTATTTCGGCTGCGAGTTTTTCGGCCATAGAGTGACCGGAACGTTTGCGTGCGTACAGAATCATGTTTTTAATCGACAATGAAATTTTTCTTTCAGGTCGCACTTCTGTAGGGACCTGGAAATTTGCACCACCTACACGGCGGCTCTTCACCTCAACCTGTGGGGTGATGTTTTCAAGAGCTTTTTTCCAGATCTCCAAAGGAGCCTTGTCAGAATCTTTCATCTTCTCGCCGATGATGTCCATGGCATCGTAAAAGATGCCGTAAGCGATACTCTTCTTCCCCTGAAGCATAAGGTTGTTGACAAACTGTGTTACCAGTGTATCATGATACTTTGGATCAGGAAGTAGAATCCTCTTTTTAGGCTTCGTTTTTCTCATTGGTTATAAATTTGTTATTTAAGTAAAATTACTTTTTTGCAGGAGCAGCCGCACTTTTCTTAGGTCTCTTTGTCCCATAAAGGGAACGGCCTTGCTTGCGTCCGTCAACGCCTGCTGTATCAAGGGCACCACGCAGGATATGATAACGAACACCGGGAAGATCCTTAACACGACCACCACGAACAAGTACGATTGAGTGTTCCTGCAGATTGTGTCCTTCTCCCGGAATGTAAGCGTTAACTTCCTTCTGGTTGGTTAGGCGTACACGAGCTACCTTGCGCATTGCAGAATTAGGTTTCTTTGGAGTTGTTGTGTAAACTCGTACACATACTCCGCGTCTCTGTGGGCACGAATCCAAAGCGCGAGATTTGCTCTTTTCTACGATTACTTTGCGTCCATTGCGGACTAACTGTTGAATTGTAGGCATAATTTGTTGTTGTTCTTTGCTTTAAATATTTTCGCCAAATAAAATTGGGTTGCAAAGGTAAGATTATTAATTCTAATAACAAACATCTTATTGACATTTTTGAGGAAAAAAAGGGCTATCTTTGAGAAAATTCAAAATTATGAAATTATCAAACAAAGCAAAACATTTTATTGAATGTGAGGAAAAATATGGAGCTCACAATTATCATCCGCTTGAGGTAGTACTTTCAAAAGGTAAAGGTCCATATGTGTGGGATGTTGACGGAAAAAAGTATTTTGATTTTTTATCTGCCTATTCTGCTGTTAATCAAGGTCACTGTCATCCAAAAATTGTAAATGCACTTAAAGAACAAGCAGACACTCTATGTCTTACATCAAGAGCATTTTATAATGACTGTCTTGGTCCATATGAAGAGTATATGCATAACTATTTTGGATATGATAAGTTACTTCCCATGAATTCTGGTGCAGAGGCTGTTGAAACTGCGCTGAAACTTGCCAGAAGATGGGGATATGTCAGAAAGGGGATACCTGAGGATAAAGCTATTATTATCTGTTGTGAGGGAAATTTTCACGGAAGGACTATTACTATTGTCTCTCT
>JAHDRO010000009.1 GCA_018433265.1 Bacteroidales bacterium | reverse complement strand
GAATTAGATGCGCACACCCTCGCTCTTCAAGCCATTTCCACGTAAGCTCATAAATTTCGCTAGCTACTAATGTTTTACCATCCTTTTGTACTGCTGAAAGCATAGCCCTTGGCTGTGGCATCTCCTGCCCTTGAAGTTCTGCGGTATTTTTAAATTCAATAACTTCCAGTTTTCTTTTTCCGGGATTTCCCTCAGCAATTTTATCTATAAGTGCTTTCTTTTTCTGGCCAGATCCAATACGGGCACCACCTCGATTTGTACCATCTTTGGCCATTAACTCACCTCTTTTCTTATTAAGGGGGTATTACCCCGTTTGAAACTGCGACTTTTTGCACGAAGCCCCACGCCCGTTTCCGGGATGAAAAGCGGTAGAAATTTAGATCCCCCTACCCTATAAACTGCAGAAAATCTCAAAAGCTAAGCAGTTCTTTGAATTTCATGAGATTTTTTGCATCTATTTTAAGCCGTTTTTCGGCATTGTTTTCAAACGAGGTATTAATTTTTCAAGAACAAAGTGAGTGTATTCAATTTATCTGTCAGTCAAGCGAACAATCTGACAATTGACCGTTATCCTGTCCAATAAAGTCTGGCAAAGATGCTTATCCTCAGCTGCATCTATCCATGCCGACAGTTCACGATTGGTTATAAAAATAATGCTTCTGGTTTCATTAAGAAAGGTAACTGCCCGGTAGAAAACCTGCAGTTCTGCCCTGGTTGGTTCCACATAAAAGACATCATCAATAATAATTAAGTCACATTCCTGCATATAAGAAAAGATCGCTTCTGCTTTTGGATTTGTGGCTTTCTTTTCTGCCACTGCGATAAAATTATCAAAAGGCGCATAATAGGTTTTATATCCATTGCTAATTGCAGTTTCTCCAAGCTGCGCTGCAAGACCACTCTTACCCGTCCCGCATTTTCCCAGCAGGATTAAGTTTTGCTCTTCCTTAATCCATGTCAGGTTGGATAACTGTTTAATCTGCCATTTTAAGCCCTTGTTTGAGTTCGATGCGTCAAATGCTTTGTTTGGAAGCTTACTTGCCTTCCTCAGCTTGGTGTGTTTTTGTCTGGCCCTAATCTCCAATTCTTTTTCTAACACCATCTTAAGATAGTCAAGGTTTGATAGTTTCTCATCGTTCAAATCAATGTATCCCCTTGCGATATTCCAAAGATTAAGTTTTTGAGCTAATTCACGGATTTCTGTTATATCAGCCATCGATTTCCCTCCTTATTTCTTTACTCCTGGCCAAATGGTTAAAATACTGCTGATTCGGCAAAAACTTCTTAGCTATATGCTCTCCGTACTGATACATGAGATAAGCCAAAAGCTCATAGGCACTGCAGCGTTCAGTATCAATGCAGTATTCTATTCCATCAAGCAATTGTCCAATTGTATAAAACTTTGTCATCCGGTATAATCGAATGCAATGTGTATTAAAATATTTCGACTGTTGCTGCTCCATCCGGCGAATGAATTCCTGAGCTATTTCGTATTCTGCAAAATATTGTTTTATGATGGTTAAAGAAACCCTGTCTCTGCTGTAATTTTCTTCTGGTTTGAACAACTGCCCGGTATCTTCTGTGACTGGATATTTAGCCAATAAATCATTTGTTTCAGCATCATAGAACAAAAGCATTTCACCATCATCTTCAATTCGAATGCGTTTATGAGCATCCATCATACCTGTATTAATCTGATAACGGTTGCCTTTATAACTTACCACTCCATCCTTATCAAAAGAGGCAACAGTGCTTGATACTTCGGAATAAGGTTTGACATGGAGCAGGTATTTTTGCTCTTCCATGAACATTTCGCGCGGCACTTTTCTGGTCACAGTATGTATTCGCCTGTTGCCTTCCCTATCTAACCATGCAAGGGCAGCACTGTTAAGGCTATCAATTCCGGTGTATATCCTGCCCTCAAGAAAACTTTGCTTTATGTATCCAATCACCTCTTCAACCTTGCCTTTACTTTGAGGATCTCTTGGTCTACATAGCGAAACACTGTAACCTATACGCCTAACAAATTCTTCAAATGTGGGTACGAATATGATATTCCCCAGATTTTCACTGACTACATAGACACGGTCAAGGTCATAAAGAATAGTCTGTGTACTTCCTCCAAAATATTGGAATGCATAGTTATGAGCTTTAATGGCTGTTTTGGTTGTAAAGGGATCCGGTGAAAAATAAACAAATTTCATTCTGCTATAACTCAGAACCATGCAAAAGAAATATATTCGTACAATTCGCCCGTACATATCCTTAAGTTTGTATTGACCAAAATCCGCCTGCGCTTCATATCCCGGTGGAGAAATTTCACGGGGTGAGGTTTTACGTTTACTGGCATGCGGATACCCGTGCTGTTCTCTTAAGGCTTTCATATAGCGGTAGAATGTAGCTCGTTTAACTTGTAAATCAGGGAAGGCCTCCACCAATTTGAGATAGATGTTTGTATCCCTCATTTGTGGACAAATTTTCAAATGTTCCAGTATGTACTGACGGTAGTTATCCATGTGGTACCTTTCCTTTTCAGCTTCCCTTACATAATCTTCTTCGCTCATATTCCAGTATTTGCTGACAGAAGAATAGGTTATCCCCAGTGCTTTTGCGGTTTTTGTCTGAGCAAGTCCAAGTGCTTTGTACTCCTGGATTTTTCGGTATTGTTCAATGCCGATCATTTTGATTTCCTCCTTTGGTTGTTATTAAAGCCAGAATATTTTTATCAGTACAAGCATAGGCATCACCTCCTTGTCTGGGGTTTATAAACCAGACTTAATTATATATAAATAAAAAACACCCGTTTGGGTGTTAATGACTATAGATTTTATTGGATTTTTATGTTCACGTCATTTCAGGGTCAAACATTTAAACATTACACAAATTACAATTAATAGTGTTATAATCGCATACCTTGTAATGGCAATAATTGAATAAAAATAAAACTGAATAAACAAAAACATAATGATATTTCTTTTCATTAACTCTTTCTATAATACATTACCAATTTACTTTCTTCAATCTTTCCTTGCAGTTGCAATCAGCATCATAAATTTGGTGTACCTTTTATATGTGAATCTCCTAATACAACTCCTTCTATACTAG
>JAHDRO010000312.1 GCA_018433265.1 Bacteroidales bacterium | reverse complement strand
TCTTTAATGGTCGTGCCGAAAATGGTAGCAAAAAACGTCAGGTTCTCTTCTACGGTCAAATCCTGATACAAAGAGAATTTTCCCGGCATATAGCCCACAGCACTTCGGATGGATTTATAATCGTTTACCACATCATAACCGGCAACGGTCGCGCTTCCTTCATCGGCAATCAAAAGTGTGGTCAGTATCCTGAAAAGTGTGGTTTTTCCGACACCGTCAGGACCGATCAAACCAAACAATTCGCCATTTTCAACTTCGAAAGAAATATTGTCCAACGCTTTTCGGTTTTTATACGATTTGGATATGTTTTTTACGGAGATACTCATTGTTTGTTCTTTAAAAAATTACTCAATCTTTCACATTAAGCCACATTTCTGCCGGCATACCAATTTTCAGGCCTCCGTCATTTTTTACTTTCACTTTCACTGCATAAACCAGATTTACTCTTTCTTCTTTGGTTTGGATGATTTTTGGTGTAAATTCTGCCTGTGAAGCAATCCAGGAAATCGTTCCTGTGTAGGATTTCATTTCATCTGTACCGTCAATTTTTACCGTTACCTGCTGTCCTATTTTTATTTGGGGCAATTGGGTCTGGCTTACAAATACCCGCAAAGTCAGCTCTGAAATGTCCGCAATTTTGTAGAGTGGTTTTCCAAAAGCCGTTATTTCCCCGGGTTCTGCATATATCGTGAGAACCGTTCCGTTTACAGGATTTACAACCTTGCTTTTTAGTAACTGGTCATCTATCTTGTCAATTTGCACATCCAAACTTTTCAACTCGTTGATTATCGGTGCATTTTGCGTATTTACGCTTTGTATCTGCTGTTGGATAACACTTACCCGACCGTCAATTTCATCTACCTGACGTTGTGTGGCAGCATTTTCCGCAAACATCGTGTGAATACGGTTTTTCTCTGTTTTTGCGGTTTTAAGCTGTGCTTCCAAAACACTTTTTTGAGACAGCACATTAGCCGATTTGGAAGCGATGATATTTTTACTGGCGATAAGTTGTTGTTTGCTAAAATGTAATTGTAGGGTATCTATCAGACCGACTTGCACTTGCGGTTGGAGCAGATCGCCTTCATCGAGATTCAGAAATTCTATTTTACCGTTTGATTCAGCAGAAACGGTGATTTCGGTGGCTTCAAAATTTCCGTAACCATCAGCTTTGTCACCATTATTAGTACAAGAAACGAGTGCTATGGCAGCTATAATGAGTGTGCTTATTTTTTTCATAAGTTTATTTTCCTTTGATTATTTCGTAATTTGATTTGGCTAACGACAATTGCACCTCGTGCGTTTTGAGTGTGTTTTTTGCTTCAAATAAACGGATAAACTCCGTAAGGTATTCCGAAGTGGTAATAACACCATTTTTCATTTGGGCATCGGATGTCTGAACAATTTTCTCCCGTGTTTTGATCATCTCCAAATCCGATTCTAACAGTTGTTCTATTTTGCTGATTTCATTGTCCATTTGCTGTAATTCTATCTTGTTGTTCAGCTCAAAAGTTTCTTTTTCAGTAGCCACAATATCCTGTGCTATATCCAATGCAAGGAGGTCTTTTTTATTTTTACCCCAGTCAAAGACGTTCCAGTTGGCTCTAATTCCGACGATATAAAATGGCTGAAAAGAGTTATCCAGCATATTCAGACCCGGATTTCCGTATCCCGCCTGTCCAAACGCACTGACTTTTGGTAATCTGGATTTTGATATGAGATTTTTAGAAAATTCTAATTGTTCTTGCTGCAAATCAAACAGTGTGAGTTCGGGTCTTATTCCTTCAATGGGAATGTTTTCGGATTGGGGTTGTACCAAAATGGTTTCCAGGTTGATGGTGGTAAAAGTCAATTCAGAAAGATTTTGAAGCATTTTTATACGTTCAAATTTCAGTTCCGTCAATTGCTGATTGATTTTTATGATTTCTGCTTCAAGCACCAATTCTGAAGCGGGAAGCAAGGCTCCGTTTCGAACCGCTGATTTCACTTCCTTGATTTTTGAAACCAATAGTTCTTCTTTTGAAAGCAGCAAAGCCCGTTTTTCCTGAAGCAAGAGTATCGAAAAGTAATACTGATTGATGCGGGTTTTTAGTTGATAGAGTTGTACCGTAATCTGCTGTTGACTGGTCTTGGTCTGTGCTTCCTTCAGTTTTATGCTCGCATCAATCGTACCCCGTTATAAATAAGCTGATTCACGTCTAAAGTAGCACGGTATTGGTCTTTATTCATCGGCTCCACACCAGGCATAGCGATGGGCAGACCAACAACATCGGATTGATAGGTTGTTTGAGCATTCAAATCTATTTGGGGCAATTTGGCTGTATGAATACCTTCCATTTCATAAGAAGATTTTTGTGCCAACAACTGGTTTTGCTTCGCCAAAGGATAATGCTGCTCGACCAAACGATAACAATCGTCCAACGTCAATGTTTGCTGTGCCTGAACGGTATTCCACCCGATAAAAATAATCAGCAGGAAAATAAGTTTGTGAGTA
>JAHDRO010000183.1 GCA_018433265.1 Bacteroidales bacterium | reverse complement strand
TTCCACTATTTTTTTTGCCAACTGTTCCCTGCCAGTATAACTGGCAATTGTGATAAACTGTTCGCATATTTCAGCATATGTTTTAGCACTTGGAAATGATAGAACCTTAATATTCAGTTTTTTCAATGCTTCAATAGTGGAGGGTTTGGTCAAACCCGCTGTAAAAACCATATCGGGTTTTAAAAGGAATACTTTTTCAATATTGACATCTATGGCATTTGCTACTATATTTTTCCCGTCCTTTACACCTTCGAGGCAATAATTGGTACATCCGACGAGTTTATCCTGTGCTTTTAAGAGATAAATCATGTTGGTGATAGAAGGTGCAAGTGAAATGATTCTATTTGCCTCCTTTGCATAACTGTTAATTGACAGAAAGATAAGGAGAGTGAGAATGATGTTTTTTTTGTTTCTTGACATTTTTGTAAAAGCTCAAGTTGTGCAAAATTAGTCATTTATCCAGATACAGTTAACAAAAAAGCCTGCAAATAGGTTTGCAGGCTTTTTTGTTGTCGGGGTACTCCGACTCGAACGGAGGACCCCCTGCTCCCAAAGCAGGTGCGCTAGCCAACTGCGCCACACCCCGATTAATTAAAACAAAATAAGAACTATCTTCTATTTAAGGAATGCAAAGATAAAGAGTAAAAATAATATTGCAAAATTTTTAATAAAGCCTTCCTTTTTATTTCAAAAATGATAGTTTCTTACATAATATGTTTTCCCTTGTAATTGATGCTTTTTATAAGTTCCTGGGCAATGAGCGAATTAATTACAGAAAGGCTGGTTTTGTTTTGTTTCAGAAGTTTTGTAATGGTATCTTCCCTTAATGGATGGACAGCTGTAATATTTAAAATATCATCAAAAGCATTGCCTGTAAATCCTGTATCAGTTCCTTCAAAACCGGTAAGAAGTTCCGTGGTAAGGCCTGCTTCCTGATATATTTGCCAGGCTTCTGTTATTTTTTCTTCCGAAACAGGCTTAACATCTTTTAATGCCGGCGGACGAGTCGGGATTGAAAGATAGGCTTTTTGCGGGTTTAGTTTGGCAATAAATGAGGCATTTTGTTTCAACAGGCCGGTTGAATCATTAATTCCTTCAACGAGCATGGTTTCGGTATTTAGTTTACCCTTATAATTTGAAGCAAAACTCAGCAACCCTTCAATAATTTTTTCAAAATTTATTCCTGTCAATGGCCGGTTGATTTTATTCCAGATTGCTTCAGCAACTGAATCAACCTTAACCGAAACCCAGTTAGCTTCCATTAAATCGTCCTGGACATGCTTATCCTGAATAAGTGATGAATTGGTAATAACTGCTATGGGAATGCCGAGCTTCTTTAACAAAGTTATTTCTATTCCCAGGTTGATATCCAGCGTTGGTTCACCATTGGCAACAAAGGTGAGAAAATCGGGCGCATGGTCTTTGTCTAGTTTTTTTAAATGGTTTTCTACATCTTCCACCAGCTTTTCCGGTTCATAAAAATTTTGCCGCATTAGTGTTTTATTCTTTGTATCACCAATCTGGCAATATACACAACTATAAGAACAAATCTTATGCGAAACAATATTATTAATTCCAAGGCTTAAACCAAGCCTGCGTGATGATATGGGGCCAAAAGCAATCATATTTTCACTTTTAATAATTCATTAATCTGGCTTGAAATCTTATCAAACAATTCTATAATTGTCTGGTCGGGCTGGTTGTATATAGTTGTACCTTTGTCAGATACTTCTCCTATTTCCAGTACGATGGGAATTTGTCCTAAAAGCCTTGTTTGGAACTCTTGAGCCATTTTTTCTCCACCTCCTTTTCCAAAAATAAAATATTTTTCATCCGGATGGTTGGCTGGTGTAAACCATGCCATATTTTCAATTATTCCAAGTATGGGAACGTTCAAATCAGGATTTGTAAACATGGAGGCTGCTTTCCTTGCATCTGAAATAGCAACTTCCTGTGGGGTTGTAACTATTATTGACCCAGCAAGGTTAAGTTTCTGGATCGTGGTAAGTTGTATATCACCGGTTCCCGGCGGAAAGTCCACAATCATAAAATCTATTTCGCCCCAGTCTGTATCCTTGAATAGTTGCGTTAACCCATTTGATGCCATGGGGCCACGCCAGATAAGTGATTGTCCAGGTGAAATAAAAAAGCCGATGGAAACCATTTTTACCCCGAATTTCTCAATGGGTAGAATTGTTTCTTTGCCGTCTTTTGTTATTCCTAAAGGCTTTGCGTTCTGTACACCAAACATCATGGGTATCGAAGGTCCATATAAATCGGCATCCACCAAAGCTGTTTTATATCCCTGCCTTGCCAGTGAAACTGCTAGGTTTACGGCAATGGTAGATTTCCCGACACCGCCTTTTCCCGAAGCTACTACAATAATGTTTTTAACGCCGGGCATTTCTATTTTTTCAAATGCTTTTGTGTTCATATATTTTTGTTGTTATGTTGTTCCATATTTCATTAAGTTTGTTTGCTATTAATCCGTTCGGCTCAAACTCATTGATGGTTTTGGCTTCCAGCAATGCATTAATCATTGATATATCATATGGGATTCTGCCAAGAACTTCTACATTCATGTTATCGAGCTTGTTTTCAATAACAGAACACATATCTTCATTCAAGTCATATTTATTAATAATTACTTTAACAGGAGTATGAAATTGCTTAATCAGGTTAATAAGCCTTTCAAGGTCATGCCAACCCGACAGGGTCGGTTCGGTAACAGCAACTACAAGGTCGGAACCAGATACCGATGAAATAACAGGGCAGCCTATGCCCGGAGGGCCATCTGTAATAATCATTTCAGAATGATGTTTTTGGGCAATATCTTTAGCATATAGCCTTATTTTTGAAACCAGTTTGCCTGAATTTTCTTCGGCGATGCCTAATTTCCCGTATATCATCGGGCCAAAGCGGCAATCTGCAAAGTAAATGTGGTTTTTATCGTAATTTTTTATTGTTATTGCTTCAACCGGACAAGCAATTGAGCATAACCCGCAACCCTCGCACGCAAATTCATCAATTTGGATTTCATTGTCAATTATACTAATGGCATCTAAGCGGCACAAATCTTTGCACAAACCACATACGGTACATGTGTTTTTATTGACAACAGCTTTTGCGCCACTTGGAAAGTTTTCCTGATGATAAACTTCCGGTGACAGAACCATGTGTAAGTCAGCAGCATCTACATCACAATCGGTAAAAACAGCATTCTTTGCCAAAAATGCAAATGCTGCTGTTATGCTGGTTTTCCCTGTACCTCCTTTACCGCTTAAAATTACTATTTCATAAGGCTTTTCCATTCAATATATTGTTTAAAATACCTGTGAAAATATTTTTCATTTCATCGCTGTTTTCTGCAATTATTTCGCCTTTTGAGTATGCCCCGGCCAGTTCTTTCCTGAAGGGTATTTCACCAATAAGGTAAATATTGTTTTGCTGAATATAATCATACAAGGGCTTATAGTCGAGGCCAGCCTTATTCACAATTATCCCGTGTTTTTTGCCAAGTTGCCTTACCGTATCAACCATTAGTTTTAAATCATGCAGGCCGAAAGGTGTGGGTTCAGTAACCATAACCACATAATCGGCTTTTGAAGCTGTTGCAACGACAGGGCATGATGTTCCCGGTGGGGAATCAAACAATATAATGCCTTTATCTTTAGCATGCTTAATCGTTTCCTTTATAACAGGAGTTTGCAACGCTTTACCAATTTTTAGCCTGCCTTCAATAAATTCGTCTTTGGCAAAATAATCGAAGTGAGCAATTTCGCCTATTTTTATTTGATTTTCAGAAATTGCACCGTCAGCACAAACATAGGCACAAGCTCCACATCCATGACATAAACTTTCATTAACCTCTATAAAATTTGCAGGAGGCAACATAACAATGGCATTAAAAGCACATGCAATTTTACATTTACCACAAAATGTACATTTTTCGGTGTCTATCCTTGGAATAGATATATTTACAGGAAATCTTACCGATTCGGATGCTTTAATAAATATGTGACAGTCAGGTTCTTCTACGTCACAATCCAATAACTGAACATTATATTTCATATATTTTGTGAGGATGTGGAATAATCCGGTGCTCACCGTTGTTTTCCCTGTTCCCCCTTTCCCGCTGGTAATGGCAATTTTCATTGTTGTTATTAATGCTAAATCTCTTTTTCAATGGGTGGATTTTATTAACAGCTTCGAACAATGCCTTGAAAACGTCAAATTGTTTTGGCGGCCCGAAATCAATTCTGTTACCTGCCAAGGCATGCCATAACCTGACAATTATATCCTTGGCAATGTCATAGGGTATATTATTCAAGAAAGCATTTAATACAATCGGTATGCGTAATCTTAATGATCGCAGGCATTTACTCCTGTTGTAAGTTTATCTTCTAAAAATTCTTCGGCTAAAATCCTGGCTGGTTTTTCTTCGGCTCCGGTAATCACCTGTATATTCTGTTGATTAAACAATGAAACGGCACGCTGTCCCATTCCCCCGGCAATTATATGCGTGGCTCCCTGCTGTGCCAGCCATGCCGGTAAAACGCCCGGCTCATGTGGTGGCGGGGTCAGGTATTTTTCACCTGTTATTTTTTTATTTTCTGTCTCAAAAAGTATAAACTTTTCACAATGCCCGAAATGCTGGCATAAGCAATTGTTAATGGTTGGAATAGCTATTATTTGTTTCATTTGATTGATATAATTAAATTTTAGTTTCTAAAAAACTCAGTTTTTAATTGAAATGCCCGGCAAGTAGTTTAATGATTATTGTCTATAGACTAACTACTACCGGACATTCAGTGCCAATAATCTATTCATTCTCTTTTTCAAGCTCACTCAATCTCTTTTCAATATCTTTCTGGCTACGTTTCAGCGATTCAGCCTGGGCTTTGAGCATTTTTACTTCATCTTCTTTACTGGTTGATTGTGTCCATGGTAAACCCTGAAAGAATCCGGTAAAGGCACTTCCAAAGTTACGGCTTCTTCCATAACCCATGCCCCTTCCACGACTTCTTCCAAAACCATATCCTCTGCCCATACCTCCTCCGAATCCTTTTGTGTAGCCCGGGGTATCATATCCCGAGCAAAAACCTAATGCTCTTCCGGTTCTGGAACCTTGTCCCATTGGTCCGGTACGATCTCCTTGTGGCATAATTCATTAATTTTAAAGGTTAAACAATTCAATTATTTCACGTACAGTTTGTTTGCTATTTACTACCTGTGTTTCAATTTTTAATTTATCAAGCATCTCTTTTGCTTTGGGGCCAAACTCCACCGCATAAACTTTGTTTACGCCGTTATTCGCTAAAAATTCAACTACCTGCGGACCTACGCCCCCAGAGCCGTTTTTCATGCTGTTTTCCAGAAATTCAATTTGTCTGGTTTCTAAATTATACAAACAAAAAAACGGACAACGCCCGAAACGGTCGTCCAACGATGAATCAATACTTTTATTTGATACCGGTATTGCTATTGTCATTTTTTTTAATTTTAAAAATTTTCGGTACAAATATAACATTTTAAAAGAACATATGTTCATTAAAATACTTTTAATATGATATCATGGCTGCCTTTTTTTCTTTAACAATCTATGTTTCAAACCGCTCGCCATTATTAATATTTAACACCTGCACTTTTTCAAACTCAAATAAATTGGCAAGCTGCATCCACTCTTCATCAATGCTTATGCTCCCTATATAATTCCAATCAAAACAGCTATTAATAAGATAATGTATAGATTCTTACTGACAGGATTATTGGCAAATGAAAATAAATGCTTTTTCACGATATGGTCATGCAGGTGCTCTTTCAGGAAATGTTCCGGAACCGTTATAAAAACAAATAAAAGAAACATGCCCCTGAAAGAAAAGTGATTTTTTCCAGTCCCATTCCTTATTTCCGATTATGCCCAGACCCAATTAAACAATGAATAAAATTGCTGAGATAAGAAATACAGCACCTTCAAACGACATATTTCTTAGTTGCGATATTGTTGAACGTTTAACAAAACAATGGCGATATTCATGC